>JBAXWB010000027.1 GCA_037128595.1 bacterium | reverse complement strand
ATGCGGTGGATTCGACGAACCAGTATGTTCAGATTGGTGAGACGGTGACCTACCAATTGGCGGTGACACTGCCGGAAGGCACGATCAGTAACCTGATGGTGACAGACCTGATTCCGAGTGGGATGCAGTATGTGACCAACCGTGTGGTGACGACCGGCTTTGGTGGCGCATTGGGGTCGCCGATGGGTATCGTGAGCAATGGCAGTAGCGGGTCGCCGGTGTCCTTTGTATTCACCAATAACACGGTGGTAACGAATAACAACGATGCTAATGATAACACCTTCTCGATACAAGTCGATGCGGTGGTGTTGAACACCAACATTAACTTCGGGACGGCGGCGGGAACACAGACCTTCTTCACCAACAAGTCGGTGGTAAGTTTTGCCGGGAACGCGCTGCCGGCAATAACGAATGGGGCGGTCATGACGACCAATGTCGAGCCGGTGATTGCCATCAGCAAGGCCTTCAGTACGAATGTAATGGATGCGGGTGACGTGGTGACGGTGACGCTGGTGGTGACAAACACAGGCCTGGCGACTGCGTTTGATCTGAACATCACCGATGCCGTGAATACCGTGTATTTCGACACCAACAACAGTGTGGCCAGTTTCACCGTCAATGGGCTCGCCCCGACGGGCTATGTCCTGAGGGCGATTAACGGCGGATTGCAGATAGTGTCGGATACAAGCACCTCCTTCGAGCCGACGAATAGTCTTGAAGTGCATGAGGGCATTACCTTCCGCTATCAAATGAAGGCAGCCCAGACGGTGCCGCCGAATACCAGCGTGACACTGGTGGCGTCGTTCCAGGCTGATACGATGGCCGGGTCGCCGGCTGAACAGCGGGTGGTGAGCACGGCCAACGCCTCGGCGTCGGCGGCGATCCCGAATATCGTTGTCAGCAAGAGTTTGATCGGAACCAGTTTGAGTCATGAGTGGGAGTCGGCGGCCACCAATCTCCAGATTGGTGAAGTCGCCACTTATCTCATTAGCGTCACGATGCCTGAAGGGACTGTGTCCAATCTGGTAGTCACTGATCTGATCCCGGCAGGCATGCGATTTGTTGCCTACCGGTTGGTCACCCCCGCCCAGATGACCCTGGGGACGGCTGGTCTCGTAGGTGGTACCGGTGACGGGGTTCCGGCAGTGCTTACCCTTGCAGGGAATACGGTGGTCGGGAACGACAACAATTCAGGCAATAACACCTTGGGAATCGAAGTGGATGCGCGAGTGTTGGACGTGCCGCTCAATCATGGCAAGGCTGGGCAGCAGACGGTGTTTACCAACCTGGCGACGGCGGCGTTTTCCGGGCCGGGCACCAATACAGTGACATCATTGGAGGTGTATACCTACGCGGTGGAGCCGTCCTTGAAGATGCTCAAGACCATGTCGGGTCCGGTGAACGGGCTGGTCACCGTTACGCTGGTGGTGACGAACGAGGGGCTCGCGACGGCGTATGATGTGGTGGTGACGGACAGGTTTAATGCCGCGTATTTTGATACCTCCACGCTGGCCAATACCCTGTTGCCCGATGGGTTTACGTTTGCATCCAGCGGGGCACCCGGTTCAGCGACCATCACCCTGATGAGCGATGCCGGGGCGATCGTGCCTACCAATGCCATTCTGGCGGGTGCAACGAAAACCTTTGCTTTCACCCTGCAGTCGATCCTCAATGCCGGGCAGAGCATCACCAACGTCGCCTTCATTATCTCCAACAGCACGTTGAGCGGGGTGAGTGCCGATGAGCGAGTCGAGCCCGTTGTCAGCGGGACTAATGCTCTGGCGCTTCCGATGTCCACCATTACCAAGAGGGTGATCAGCCCTCTGGGCCGGGCGGCGGATGTGGGCGAGACGATCAGCTATGTGATTACCGTGACGAACCTGGGCAGCATGGGGATGGGCACGGTTTTAGTGGCCGATGAGTTTCCAACAAATTACATCACCTACCTGAGTGCAACGCCCGCACCCCAGACCTATCTGGGCAGCGGCACCCTCGTATGGTCGAACGTCGGTCCCTTGGCCGTAGGCGGGGGGACGAACATTGCCGTCAACTTCACGGCCTTGCACAATACCTATCCCGGCGTCATGACCAATCTGGTCAGTTCATCCGTGCAGACGACAAATGGTGCTTCGCCGGCGATCATCACCGGGAGTGTGACGAATGCCATTGTGCCGTCCTATGCGCTCAGCAAGACGGTGCTGTTCCCGGTGGGGCGCTCGGCGGTCACGAGTGGACCGGCAATCTTCATGATGACGGTGACGAATTCAGGCGATTTACCGCTGGCCTCCATTCAATTGGTTGACACCTTTGATGCGGCGGTGTTGCAATACAATGGAGCGGCCCCACTCCCCAATAGCACAAATGCGGGCACCTTTACGTGGAACAATATCGGGGGACTGCAGGTGGGTGGCACTGCGAGTGTGACAGGCAATTTTGTCGCGCTGACCAGTACGGGTAGCGGGAAGACCACCAATACGGTGATGAGTTCGGCGACATTCCAAGGGATTGGCCTGACAACGGCACGGACGAACGCGGCGGCATTGCAGGTTACGGCGCCGGTCGGGTATGCCGTGGTCCTGACGAACCCCGTTCCCGACGGCAGCAATATCACCTTTCAGCTCAATACGATCTCGGGTGCGGTGTATCATGTGATCTCGGTCTCCAATAATATCGACCATCCTTCCGGTCAGAATTGGCGCCATATGGTGACCTGGTCGAATATGCCGAGCTGGGTGACCTATACGGATACCAATGTAGTGCAGGAAGTCAGCAATACCCGGTTTTACCAGATCGTTTGGGAGGAAGCGGGCGTCACCCAGACGAACCCCGTCATGTATGAGGCGTTTGTGCAAAATCTGACGACAGGGTGGTGGCATGAGTTGAGCATGCCGGTGGAGTGTTTCGACTACGAGTTGAACAAGACCCTGGGTGATAAACTCAAGGTCGGGCTGCGGGGGGATAACGTGGACGGCGATCTGTTGTATGCCTTGCGCCAGGACGGGGTTTGGCAGAACTATATGCTTAACCATGCCAACAAGTGGGTCCGGGATGGCGTTGGCGAAGAAACGACTGATCGCATCAGTCCCAATGTTGGTTACTGGGTTAAGCGGCAGGTGGGCGGGGTGTCGACGAATATCGAGTACGCTGGGCCGGTCCGTCTGACCAGTGAGACGAACACCTTCCTGCCGGGTGTGTGGAAGATAATCAGTTGGCCATTCCCTCGTTCAAGGACAGAGGCCTTCGCGACCCGTGGAACAGATATTGGGTGGGGCTTTGCCGCAGCGGGTGCCCATGGTGATATCAACTGGCCCAATGCTGATCGCCTGTATGTGAGCAGCGGATTGACAACAACCATCCTGTATATGAGGCCGGATGGACGCTGGTACCGGGTGGGTAACTCATCTGCACCGGCGGCTGATGTCCGATTACAGCATGGCGTAGGGTATTACTATTACCACAGTGGGACGGGATTCACCTGGGCGGCGGAATCGCCAGCCCCGAACAGCAACTGGTGGCAATAATTTCAATAGGGGGCAAAATGAAACAAGTGATAATCAGTTTATTCGCACTATTGGGTGTGGGATGTGTTGCGTCTGAGGCCGCCTTGGTAACTGCTGTGGAAACCTGGGCAGGCACGAGTACAGTCGGGTGGGTGGCCTATGATCTGGTCAACGAAAGAGTGGTCAGTGATACGCGGAAATTTTTAGTCACGAATCAAGCGATGGCCGTGGTGTTCAAGTCATATATTGATCGGGACGGTATTGCTTCGATGCCCATGCCCCCGGAGAAATATCTAATCAAGGCTGATGCCGGGGCGTCTGGCGGTTTATTTACGGGGGATTACCTCAGCAATGGGGTGGCGGCGGTGAGTTTTCGTATCTATTGCGATTATCCCACGGAGACCTGGTTATCTTTCCGTAATGAGACGTCCACCCGGTGGTGGCAGTTGAGTTTGGGAATTCAGGCGACTGGGGCTTGGCAAACGGTGACCGTTCCAATCCTGCCGTCGGTTCTACGGGAGCTGCGTGGTGCCACCGACTGGAATTCCTTTGAGGCGGATTTGCGGAATGTCACATGGATAGGGGTGATTGTCCGAAGAAACAGCTCTATGAATGGACAAACCGTGAAAATTGATGATTTTTCCCTGACAGGGCCGGGTGCGGATTTTGCAGCGTGGATGGCCCAATTTGGGAGTTCCGTCGATGTCGCAAGAAAAACGGTGTTGCCCGATGGTGACCTTGACGGTGATGGCGTGGCCAATGCCTCTGAATGGGTAGCTGGGACCTCGGCGGGCGACTCCAATGATTGCCTGCGACTCTCGATTGAGCCGGGCATTCAAAGTCGTCCGCGATTACGCTGGAATGCAAAGGCTGGGCGGGTATATAGTGTTTTGAGAAGTACCGATTTAACGCAGGGGTTCAGCAAGATCGGCACCGATGTTGAGGGGCAATCGGCGGCGGGGGAAGTAACCTATGATGATGCCGAAATGGATGGACCGGTGTTTTACCGGATCGATGTGAGGGGCGCGCAATGAACAAAACCTTAACAAGAGTGCTTAAAGTTGTGTGTCTGCTTCCCTTTATTGCGCTGGGAGTTTTGGTATTGCCAGCAAAAGGCGCACCGGTGCTGGGCACCGATAGTTTCGACGCTCCTGGCTACGATGCTTCAGGTTGGCAGAGTGTTAGTCCCGATGGTATCGCTACGATCCCGCACAATGGTGGAGTATCTGATAGCGGTTATTTCCAGTTGTCTTTTCCTGATGTTGGCAACCTCGGTTCCGAATATGGGTACATTTTCAATAATGATCTTAATCACACCGGCAATTATTCGAATCATATCGTATCTTTCAGCTTTTGGGTTTCGCCGGTTTCTGATCCGACCGTCGCCCTGAATTTCTATTTTAAATCACAAAGTGGAAAGACGTGGCTTCTTGACTTTCAAGTTCCGGAAAATGCATGGACTTCGGTCTCAGTGAATTTTAACGGACTCAATTGGAGTTCTTTGAATGGCGGGATTGACTTCATGGGGGATGTGTCCCGCGTGACGGAAATAGGTATACACGTGGATCACTTAACCGCGAACGGGTCTGCCTTCACCTATGGCCTGGATAACTGGACGACCAGTATTCCTGTTCCGGAACCTGAATCCATGGCTTTGGCACTAGTGGCCTTCATTTCTCTGCTATTGACCTTCCGGCAACCCATCCTGGCGTTTGTGCGGAAACGTAGCCGCGCCTGATAAGGCGTGGCTCTTCAAGGCTTGCTCCACATGAATTCTGGTTTTGACAGAGCAAAACCCTCCTTACATACTGGGAGAAACCGAAAAATAAATAAGGGCTTTGAAAATGACCATTAAATCAGATGTATTTGGCAAATTGGCGGATGGGCGTGAGGTGCGAGTCTTTACCCTCATCAATAAATCGGGTGTAGAAGCCCGGATTCTCGATTATGGCGGCATTGTTGTATCGCTCAAGGTTCCGGACCGGAATGGAGTGATGGGTGATGTCGTCCTGGGTTTTGACAACCTTGAAGACTATGTCGCGAAGAGCCCTTATTTCGGTTGTCTCGTGGGGCGGTTCGGGAACCGGATTGCCCACGGTAAATTTTTCCTGAATGGCAAACAATATACCCTGGCGCTCAACAACAATGACATCAACTCGCTCCATGGCGGCCTCATCGGTTTTGACAAGGTAATTTGGGATGCCGCGACGGCACTGACACCCAGTGGCCCGGCACTGACCCTCACCTATGTCAGCCCGGATGGTGAGGAAGGCTTCCCAGGGACATTGTCCGTTACCGCCGTGTATACGTTGACCGAGGACAATGCCCTCGCTTTGGATTATACGGCAGTAACCGATCAGGACACGGTGGTGAACCTTACTCACCATTCCTATTTCAATCTGGCCTGCAATGGGGATGTACTGGATCACGTTGTCACCATTAACGCCGATGCCTTCACCCCGGTGGATGAAGCCCTTATCCCGACCGGGGCAGTATGCCCCGTTGAAGGCACGCCTTTTGATTTTCGCAAGCCGCGGAAAATCGGGGAGCGCATCAACAGTCCTGATCCGCAGTTAAAATATGGTGGCGGCTATGATCATAACTGGGTCCTGAATCACCCTGCTGGGAAACTGGCACTGGCGGCCACGGTGGCAGAGCCAACATCTGGCCGGATGATGGAAGTCCTTACCACTGCACCGGCTACTCAGTTCTATACGGGCAACTTTCTGGAGGACCCCGTTGGCAAGGGTGGCCGGATTTATGCGGTTCGCACCGGGCTCTGTTTCGAGCCTCAGCATTATCCGGATTCCCCAAACCAGCCGTCATTCCCAAGTACGGTCCTGAAACCCGGACAAGTCTATAAGAACACTATTGTCTACCGCTTTTCGGTAACGAAATAAATGAACCCCGGGAAAAACAGGGTGGGGTTCCACACGGATGAAGGAAGGGCCGCCGGGCCGTTCGTTGGTGGGGTTCATTCCGGCCAATCCCGGGTGGTTCCCTCGATGTTGCGGCAGATCAATGCCCGCCGGATCATGGATTTGCTCTGGCAGGAAGGGCCGGTCTCAAGGGCCGAACTGGTTCGCCGCACCCATATCAGTGCCCCGACGATGTCACGGTTGATGGAGACGCTTGAGCGCGACGGACTGGTGGAATGTGACCCCGAGCGTCAGCATGGTTCAGGTCGGCCGGCCGCGATTTACCGCCCGTCCCGTCAGGGGGCGCAGGTGATGGGGGTGATGGTCGGGATCCAGAACACCCATGTGACGGCAACGGGGGTGGACGGAACGTTTGATTCCGGGCGTTCGCTTTCTTTTTCCACCCCGCATACCTATGGTACCTTTTTATCCACGCTTTCGGACCAGGTCGAACGGGTACGGAAAATGGTGAAGGCCCCTTGCCTCGGGGTCGGTTTCAGTGTGCCCGGCTTGGTGCTCGATTCAGAGCAACGGATCGCCCTTTCTCCCAATCTGCATTTTCTGGATGGTTGTCAGCCAGGGATTGATCTGGAACAACGCCTGAAGGTTCCCGTCCTGTTGCATCAGGAGGAACATGGATTTTGTATGGCGGAGCGGATGTTCGGGGCCGCACGGGGTCTGGATAATTTCGCGGTGGTGGACATCTGCGACGGACTCGGTATGGCCGTCGTGAGCGGGGGGCGTCTGGTAACGGGAAGCCGCGGCTTTGGCGGCGAACTGGGCCATATGACGATTGATCCCGAAGGCGAAGTCTGCGGCTGCGGGAACCGGGGATGCCTGGAAACGGTGGCCACTGATCTGGCCTTCGCGCGCAATGTGTCGCGGCAGGCAGGGCGGAAGGTCAGTGTTGAGGCCGCCGTGAAGGCCGTAGGTGAAGGCCGGTGGAATGCCGCTGAACTGATGTATGACACCCTGGACACCCTGGCGCGGGGGATCGGGATGATCATCAATGTATTCAATCCGGAATTGGTATTGGTGCATGGGGCTATTTTCGATGCCCGGGACAGCGTCCTGGGTACCTTTTGCGATAAAGTCCGCAGCCATGCCTTGCGGCCTTCCTTTGAAGGCTGCCGCATTGGGCGCACCACCGTGGATAAACGCCTGGGCGGTGTGGCGGCCCTTCTGGACCGGCTCTGAGTTTTATTTTATTGACTTAATAACGAAACATTAGAAACTATCCTGACACATCTAAAAAAGGAACCGACATGAAATACTTTAAAGGCAATGAGGAATTCTTCCCCGGCATCGGCAAGATTGAATTTGAAGGGGCCAAGTCGAAGAATCCCCTGGCGTTCAAGTGGTATAATCCCTCGCAGAAGGTCAACGGCGTCACGATGCGGGAATACCTCCGTTTTGCGGTCGCCTATTGGCATACGCTCTGTGGTGCGGGGGGGGATCCCTTTGGGCCGGGCACCAAGGTGTTCCCCTGGGACAAGCATGACAATGTGATGGATCGCAACCTGGCGCGCATGGATGCGGCCTTTGAGTTTATCAGCAAAATCGGGGCGCCCTTCTACTGCTTCCATGATACCGATGTGGTGGGGGATGGCTCGGTGTTTGAGATTGAGTCACGTCTCGCCGTGATGGTGGATGAGGCCAAGGCCCGCCAGAAGGCAACAGGGGTGAAATTATTGTGGGGAACCGCCAACGTATTCTCCAATGCGCGTTACATGAATGGCGCCTCAACCAATCCTGATTTTTCCGCGGTGGCGCATGCCGGCACCCAGGTCAAGAATGCCATTGATGCGACCATTGCGCTGGGTGGCGAAAACTACGTGTTCTGGGGCGGACGTGAAGGCTATATGTCGCTTTTTAATACCGACATGAAGCGGGAGAAGGAGCATCTGGGTACGTTCCTGACCATGGCGCGTGATTATGCGCGCAAGCAGGGGTTCCGTGGAAATTTCCTGATCGAGCCCAAGCCGAAAGAGCCGACCAAGCACCAGTATGACTTTGATTCCGAAACCGTTATTGGGTTCCTGCGTCATTTCGGGTTGGAAAAGGATTTCAAGGTCAATATCGAGGTGAACCACGCCATCCTGGCCGGTCACTCGTTCCCGCATGAGCTGCAGTGTGCGGCGGATGCCGGGATGCTGGGCAGTATTGATGCCAATAAGGGGGACTATCTAAGCGGCTGGGATACGGATGAATTTCCCACCAACCTCTACGAGGTGGCCGAGGCCATGCTGGTGATCCTCCCGGCGGGTGGGTTCGGCAAGGGTGGCGTCAACTTTGACGCCAAGACCCGCCGTAACTCGACGGAGGCATCTGATCTGTTTATCGCCCATATCGGGGGCATGGACGTCTTTGCGCGTGCCCTGTTGGTGGCCAGTCGCGTGTTGAAGGAGTCTGACTACCTGAGTCTGCGCAAGGCGCGTTACGCCTCGTTTGATACGGGTAAGGGGCGTGATTTCGAAAAGGGCAAGTTGACGCTCACCAGCCTGCGTGATTTTGCAAAGAAGACCGGTGAACCGGCCCAGATCAGTGGCCAGCAGGAACGGTTCGAGCAGATCATCAACGATTATATCTGATGTGGAGGCGTATTCATGAGCGATCTGTTTTTGGGATTGGATTCAAGTACGCAGAGCCTGTCTGTGGTGGTGGTGGATCTGTCGAAACGACAGGTCGTGCATGAAGCGTCTTTGAATTTTGATAAGACATTGCCGTCCTATGGTACGCAGAACGGGGTGTTGCGCAGTCAGGATCCCGCTGTGGTGCATGCTCCGCCCCTGATGTGGGTCGAAGCGCTGGATGTGCTCATGGCGCAATTGAAACAGGAGGGCGTGGCCCTCGGTGAGGTCCGGGCTGTGGCGGGCTCTGGCCAGCAACATGGGTCGGTCTATTGGAATGCCACGTTGCCGGGAGTGCTAGGCAATCTTGATCCCCGGAAATCGTTGAAAACCCAATTGGCTGCGTGTTTCTCAAGGCCCACCGCCCCGGTGTGGATGGACTCCTCAACCAGCCGTGAGTGTGCTGAAATCCAGGCGGCCCTGGGCGGCGGCCCTGCCATGGCGGAAGCCACCGGGTCAGCCGCGTTTGAACGGTTCACCGGACCCCAGATCCGTAAATTCTATAAAACTGAGCCCAACGCCTATAAGGCGACCACCGGGATCAGTCTGGTCAGTTCCTTTATGGCGTCAGTGCTGGCCGGGCGGGTAGCCCCCATTGATCATGGCGATGGGGCAGGAATGAACCTCATGGATATCCGCACGCGTCAGTGGCATGCCAAGGCGCTGGCGGCGACCGCGCCAGGCTTGAAACAGAAACTGCCACCCCTCGCCGAGCCATGGTCCCTCATGGGGAAAATCAGTCCCTATTTTTCCCAGAAATACGGGCTGAATCCGGATGCCCTGGCTGTGGTGTGGTCGGGCGATAATCCCTGTAGTGTGATCGGGACCGGTCTGGTGGAGGCCGGGATGGTGGCGATCAGTCTGGGGACAAGCGACACCTATTTCGGGACCATGGCGGAATGTCATACGGATCCGCGCGGGGAGGGGCATGTGTTTGTCTCGCCGACCGGTGACTATATGACGCTGATCTGCTTCAAGAATGGCTCGCTGGCGCGTGAAAAAGTCAGGGATGCCTATGGGTTGGACTGGAGCGGATTTGCTGCCGCACTGGCGTCAACTTCACCCGGCAACGGGGGGGGGCTGATGTTGCCCTGGTTTGAACCGGAGATTGTCCCCCGGGTATTGACGCCCGGAGTTCACCGCCTCAACCTGGACGCGACCCATGCAGCGGCCAACTGTCGTGCCGTGGTGGAAGCGCAGATGATGAGCATGAAGCTGCACTCCGAGTGGATGGGCATTCATCCCACCTCGATCCGTGCCACCGGGGGCGGGGCCAGGGAGCGTGAAATCCTACAGGTGATGGCCGATGTGATGGGTTGCCCGGTGCACCAGTTTGAGGTGTCAAAGACGGCGGCGCTGGGGGCGGCGTTACGGGCGGCACAGGCCTGGCAACTCGCGAGCGGCAAGCCGGTGGCCTGGGCTCAGATCGCGGCCGGATTCACAAATACCAAGACGGCGGGAAGTGTTCAGCCGGCGCCTGATTCGGCCGCCATCTATGCCGCGCTCCTGCCTCAGTACGCTGAGTTTGAAGCCAAGGTGTTACGTGCTAGTAAATAGCCGATAACCTGCTATTGTCTCCTCCTTTTTAGGAGAACATTATGGGTTTAAGCATTGGTATAGTCGGGCTGCCGAACGTCGGTAAGTCCACGATTTTTAACGCGCTGACACGGGCTCAAAACGCCGAAAGCGCCAATTATCCGTTTTGCACGATTGAGCCGAATAAAGCGGTGGTCCCGGTGCCCGACCCACGGCTGGCGGTGCTTGCCAAAATCAGTCACTCCCAGAAAAACGTCTACGCCACGGTCGATTTCGTGGATATCGCCGGACTCGTCAAGGGCGCCAGTCAGGGGGAGGGATTGGGGAATAAGTTCCTCATGAATATCCGGGAGACGGATGCCCTGCTTCATGTCGTCCGTTGCTTTAATGACGAAAATATCGTTCATGTCGACGGAGCGGTGGATCCGGTTCGTGATATCGGTGTGATTGAGACTGAATTGATCCTCGCCGATTATCAGGCCGTCGAGACCCGTGTTGCCCGGTTGGGCAAACAGCTCCGGGGGGATAAGAGTGTCCAGGCTTCCCTGGATGTTTCCAAGTTGCTGTTGGAGCATCTCGGGGCCGGTAAAATGGCCGTGGAATTTGAGGATCATAAAACCGATGCCGCGGTCCTGATGTTCAAGGAGTGTCCGCTTCTGACCGATAAGAAGATGATTTACTGCTGCAACGTCGATGAGGCGGGGCTGCAGGAGGATAATGACTTTGTCAAGTATGTCCGCCAGCATGCCGCCTCCCGCAACTCTGAGGCCGTCAAGATTTGCGCCAAGATGGAAGAGGATCTGAATGGCATGACGGAGGCCGAACGGATCGAGTTCCTGAAGGAGTATAAGGTGGTGGAAAGCGGGCTCGACCAGATCGTCCACACCGGCTATCACGCGTTGGGGCTGATCAGCTTTTTGACCTCGGGTCCGAAGGAGGTTCACGCCTGGCCCATTCATCGCGGCTGGAAGGCCCCCCAGGCGGCGGGTGTGATTCATACGGACTTCGAGCGGGGCTTCATTCGGGCCCAGGTGATTTCCTACAAGGATTTTGTCGAATTCGGCGGGGAAGCCGCCTGCCGGGCCAAAGGCCTGTTACGGGTCGAGGGCAAGGAATATGAAGTCAAAGACGGGGATGTAATCGAATTCCTGTTTAATGTCTAATACCCCTCACCTCAATCCTCTCCCCCAAGGGGAGAGGAGGCCGACCGGGTAATGAATTTCCCTAAAGTGGCAGCGGCGTCCCGCCGCTGATTGATCAGCAGCAAGGCATACGCTCACAAACCGGCTGCAGTAATCCAGGTTTGGGCGAGTAGGGCATGGCCAGCCGCACTAGGGTGACAGCCATCGGAGGTCCAGTTCACCGTTGAATACTCGGCCAGCATGCGTTTCTGGGTTTCCCGTACGGGCACGTAGACGCCTTTGTAGGCGACGGCCAGCTCTTTGACCAGGGCGGCGCGTTCGTCCAGATGCCGGTTAAATTCCGCGTCCTGGTTGTTCTCAATGGCAGAAGGGCTGACCAGGAAGAACCGGGTGATGCCGGCGGCCACGGCTTGATCCAATAACTTGATGTAATTGGCCTTGAATTCCGGGAAGGGGATGAAGGTCTGCCCCATCCATTCCCCGCGCAAGCGCCAAACGTCGTTCACCCCGATCATGATCGAGAGCACATCAGGGCGAAGGTCGAGGCAGTCGGTTTTCCAGCGCGCAAGCAATTCCACGGTGCGATCGCCTCCGTTTCCGCGGTTGATGATGCGATACCTGCGCCCGGGATATTTGCCTGCCAGGATGCCGGGGATCATGGACACATACCCTCCGCCGAGGCCGTCGGCAGAGCCGATCCGCCCTGCATCCGTAATGCTGTCGCCCTGGAAAAGAATTAAATCGCTTTCGCTTAGTGCCTTCATCATTTGGATACTCCGATTAATTTGTTTGGCATTCAACGTGCCGATGGACCTTTACAAGATTTGGAAACTTAAAAGGGGGTGCTGAAAATGTCAAGACATCCACCGGTAACCTTGTTCGTCGTAATGGTCTAACGCGTCGATGCGGCTATCCAAATCCTGGTCAATGAAAGCGCCTTGAAAGGGGCCGGTATTGACTCTCTGAACCTGGGAAATCAACTATGGCGAGAAAAAAATATAGCGTAAGTTGCTTGTGTGGATTGACTTAAGACAAGTCCAGCCGGCTAGACTGCAGATCGGATTCAGTCGCAAGCGATTCAGGGATCTGTTTGCGATACCTGGCCTATCCCCGTCATCGCCCATTGGACGCCCCGCCCGCACGTAGGCGCGGACCTTGTGAATCGCCTTATCCGGTCCCTGTCGTCACGCCGCCGTCATCATGTTAGGTTCCCTGTGGGAGGGGCGCTACGCGCCGCGACAGGCGCAACTGGGTGCCTGGACCGGACAAGTCGCCGCGCATAGCGCGCCTCCCACAAGAGGAACAATCAAGTCAATGGGGAGGTGGTGCCAACTTCATTCCCCGATAATCTTGACCAGTACCCGTTTCCGTCGCTTGCCGTCAAACTCACCGTAGAAGATTTGTTCCCACGGTCCCGCATCAAGCTTACCATTGGTCACAGCCATAACAACCTCACGTCCCATGATCTGTCGTTTCAGGTGTGCGTCAGCATTATCCTCATAACCGTTGTGGGCGTATTGGGAATGGGGTTTTTCGGGGGCAAGTTTCTCCAGCCATTTTTCGAAGTCGGAATGAAGGCCGGCCTCATTGTCGTTCACAAACACGCTGGCGGTGATATGCATGGCATTTACCAGGACCAGACCTTCCTTGATGCCGCTTTCCTGCAGGCACTCTTCAACCTGCGGGGTGATGTTGACATAGGCCCGTCGTGTCGGGGTGTTAAACCAGAGTTCTTTACGGTATGACTTCATGCTCTTCTCCCTTAACTTCGCCTGATGATTAACGATTCAGCGTAAAGTTCATCCGGTACTGGTAAATTCATCAATATATGAGTAAGGTTATTGGTTATTGGGGAAAACGGCAAAATTCAGGATCAGGAAAAATCAGAAATGGCACGGCGGGAATCGCGGGTGAATATTACGGATTTCCGAATAACTGATAACAAGTAACCAATAACCGGCGTCCCTATGGGACGCCGGTATCCAGTAATCAGGAATAAAAAATATGCACCCAATGCTAAAACAAATTCTAGGTAGCAGTATCGGCATCATGGCGGCAGTAGCCATGGCGGCGGATGGGCCCGCCCTGAAACCGCGTGTCCTCGTCGACTTCGAGGATGCCCGGGCGGTCAAGCTCAGTGCCGATCAAGCTCAGGTAGCCCGCGTTCCGTCTCAGGGAGGACAGGCATTACAGATTACCACTGATGCCAAGGCCGACTGGCCGGGGGTGCTGATTGAACCACGTGAGGGCGCATGGGATTTGGGTGGTTACGATGCAGTGGAAATGGAGGTCCGGAATCTGGAGGACGTTCCGGTGCGGGTGCTCCTGAGTGTCAACAATCCGGGTGCCGACGGCGAGAAGCACTGCAACGTTGCGTCCGTCACGGTGTCGGAACAAGGCAAGGCCGTGTTGGTTGTCCCCTTCGGAATGTGGCACGGGGCATCCGGTCATCCGCTGGATCTGAAAAAGATTGTCTCAGTACGTGTGCTGCTGGACCGGGCCGGCCGGTCGCACCGGTTTGAAGTCGATACCATTCGCGCGGTCTGTGTGGACCGGGTGGACCTCGGGAAGACGATGGCGGATCCTTTTTTTAAGCGACTCACGCCGGTGCCAGGCCGGGGAGTGAATCTGGGTAATGCGTTGGAAGCCCCAAAAGAAGGCGGGTGGGGCGTGACGCTCAAGGAGTCGTACTTCGAGCAGATCAAGGAGGCCGGGTTTGATTCTGTGAGAATTCCCGTGCGCTGGTCGGCGCATGCCGGAACCACTCCGCCGTACCGCATTGATCCGGAATTTTTCGACCGGGTGGACTGGGCGGTTCACCACGCGCTGAAACGCGGGTTGCATACAGTGCTGAATATGCACCACTATAACGAGATTTTCGAGCAACCGGCGGCCCATCGGGATCGGTTTCTGGCCCTCTGGAAGCAGATCGCTGAGCACTACAAGAATGAGCCGCCTGAATTGTATTTTGAACTTTTGAATGAGCCTAGCGGCAAACTGCTGTCCGATAAGTGGAACCGGTTGCTGGCCGAAACGTTGCCGGTGGTGCGGGCCTCAAATCCTACCCGGGAGATAGTGGTCGGGCCTGTGAGCTGGAATAGCATCAGCGAGTTGAAGACCCTGACCCTGCCGGAGCAGGACCGCCACCTGATCGTCACCGTTCACTACTACAATCCGTTTGAGTTCACGCACCAAGGGGCTGACTGGGTCGGGGAGCAGTCGAAGAAATGGCTGGGGACCCGTTGGACCGGGACGGCGGTTGAGCGGCAGGCGATCGAGCATGATTTCGACATCGCCATTGACTGGGCGGTTACACATCGCCGGCCCTTGTATCTGGGGGAATTTGGTGCGCTGAGCACCGCCGATATGGAGTCACGGGTGCGCTGGATAAGGTGTGTGGCTGAGGCGGCCGACAAACGGAAAATGGGCTACACCTATTGGGAGTTCTGTTCAGGTTTCGGTCTTTACAACCCTGTCACCGATCGCTGGATCCAGCCGCTGAAAGAGGCTTTGGTGCCAACCGTCCGGAAGTGAAACTCGGGGATAAGGTGTTCGATTTCATGGCCGATATGTGAGGTCGTGATTGAGGCTTGAATTTCCGCAGGTCATCCCGCATCTTATCCGGCACGAGTTGAGACTATTTAAATCTATAAGGAGTGGTCATGGAAATGAATAACGAAGGGCGCAAAATCCGTTGGTATGAAGTGATGTATGTGATTGTGCTTCTGGGGCTGTTGGCCTGGAGCGTCTTCTTCATGAATCCCCATAAGGTGGCCGTAGTGGATGTCGACCGCGTATTCAAGGATGTCGGCGCGCTCCAGAAGATCGAGAAGGAACGCATCAAGTTGGACTCCTTTGTGAAAGCCACCCAATTGCTGCAGGCCTATAAGGCCCGCATGAAATCCCTTCAGGACAAGCTGGCGGACGCCAAGACTCCCGCTGATAAGGAGAAAATCGCCGCCTCGATGAAGGCCGGGGACGAGCAATTCAGCCAGAGCATTGCCCCTTTGCAGGGTGCCCTTCAGCAGTTTGACAACCTGGCGGTGGCGTCCTTCCGGAAACGGTTGGGACAATTCATCAACCAGGTTGCTTTGAAGCGTGGGGCGGATGTGGTGCTGACCACGGGGCCCAACCTTCCTTATTTTAAAAACAAGGTGGATATGACTGAGGACGTCGTGAATGCGTCCAAGGATTTCTTCGCCAAAGATATGCCCGTGATCGACCCTGCGTTTGAGGCCGCGCGCGCCAAGCGCTAAAAGGCTGTAAGGCGCATGGAACGACACCATCGGGGTAAGGGGAAGAAACGACTTCTCGGCAGTCACCAGAAGTGCTGGATCTGGGGCCGTAATTCGATTGTGGAGACCCTGGCGGCGGGCCGATGGGAGATTTCTGATCTCTATCTGTCCCGCCTCCTCCCTGCCGAGCCGTTGGCTCAGGCGCAGGCTCTGGCCGCCCGTCAGCACCTCACTCCCATCATTGCTGAACCGGATGAATTAACCCGGCTTTGCCACACCAGCGAACATCAGGGCTACCTGGCGCGCATGACGGAGTTTCCTTATGCGGAGGAGGCCGCCGTGATGGCGTCACTGCCGACCTCGCCCTTTTGCATCATCCTGGATGGGGTCCAGGATCCCTATAACTTTGGCGCCATTATCCGGTCCGGTGAGATCTTTGGTGCCCATGCCCTGTTTATTGCGGACTCAGGTCAGGTCGGGGTCACCAGTATGGTCGTCCGCAGCTCCGCCGGGGCGGTGAACCGCTTGCCGATTGTCAGGGTGCCGGATTTGGGAGCTCTGGTGGACCGTTTGAAAGCCAAAGGGGTCAAGGTGGTGGCGGCCAGCGAAAAAGCGGCCGGCCCCATCATGGATTACAATTTCAGGCAGGGGATTTCGATTGTGATCGGGAATGAGGGGGTGGGGCCCGGAACTCAGCTTTTGCAACACTGTGATGATACCGTGAGCATTCCGCAGACCGGCCGGATCGATTCCTTGAATGCCGCTGTGGCCGCCGGGATCTTTTTCTACGAAGTCCGCCGTCAACGCAGGTGACCCGGGTCAGCCGCCGCGCGCCTGCTCCCGGTAATGGCGTGGGCTCATCTTGAAGTGATGTTTGAATTGCACGGAGAAATGCAGGGCATCCTCGTAGCCTAGCGATGCCGCGATTTGCTTGAACGGTTCGCCCGTGTTCACCACCAGATTTTCGGCCATGATCATGCGCTGTTGAATGCAATACTGGATCGGAGAGAAGCCCGTGTGCTCCTGGAATAGCCGGGTGCAGTGTCGAACCGATAGTCCCGAGGCCCTCGCAATCTCCTGGAGATGAACCGGGCGATGCACACTGGTCTGCACAAAATCCATCGCCTGACGAAGGCTTTCCGGACAGTCTTCTGACAAGCCTTCCCCGCAGGATATCAGGATATCCCAGGCAAGTCGTGATGCTTCACGGAGGAAGCCGGTTTTCTTTTCGGCCAGACAGTGATTGGCCCTCCTGAAGAGGGACATGGTCAACGGGAGGTTGCGTGGTTTGACGGAATCAATACCTGTCAGACGTAAGGAGATCAGGATGGCGTCCATCGCCGCCCCTTCCAGAATAAGCGACCGTTTATGCAGGACGCCTTCACTGCCCGTTTGGAACAGTTGGCTGCTTCCCTTATGCGCAATAAAGAGGGTACCCCGTTCCGCCACACCCCGGCGGCCATCCTGTTCGAAGATGGCATTGCCGAAGGTGACCAGACTGAGGGAGACATTGGGCCGGTCTTGTCTGGTAAAGTTGTCCTCAGGGCCCCAGCGTGAAACAATCGCCGCCGAGATCCGTAGTGGCGGTTCAAATTCACCTCTTGCACCTGCATGGACACATATCCGTTCCTTGAATTTCTGGGTCCGTTTATTCATCTGTATTGGCTAGAATATACATATATTTGGCCAGTTATCAAATGGACATTTTGTCGATAAAAGAGGTAAAGTTTCAAGAGTCATTAATGATTGCAGCTTAATCCTGCAGGATCAGACGGGCTTTGACATATTAAAAAAAAGAGATCGTTTTGGCAATTTATTCTATTAATCCGTGAGGGTGACCAATTCATGAAGAACGTGAGAATGGGTGTCATTGGAGTCGGTGTGATGGGGCGGGGCCACCTGGCAAACATTGCGAAGGCCAAACAGGTGGAGTTGACCGCCGTCTGTGATGTGATTGCAGAGCGGGCGAATGAGGCGGCCACCACTTATGCGTGTGCGGCTTATACTGATCACCAGGCATTGCTCAGGGCCGGGGTGTGTGATGCGGTTCTGATTGCGACCCCCCACTATGCGCATACCACGGTCGGGATTGATGCCTTGAAGGCCGGGCTGCATGTGCTGGTGGAAAAGCCGATCTCGGTTCACAAGGCGGATTGTGAGCGTCTGCTGGCCGCCTATAAAAACAAACGGCAGGTATTTTCCGCCATGTTTAATCAGAGGACGGATCCCCTTTACCGCAAGATCAAGCATATGATTGAGCAGGGTGAGTTGGGGCAGCTGGACCGGATCACGTGGATCATCACCGATTGGTTCCGGACCCAGAGTTACTATGATGCGGGCGAGTGGCGCGCCACCTGGGCCGGCGAGGGCGGGGGCGTGCTGTCGAATCAGGCGACTCATAATCTGGATCTGTGGCAATGGATGTTTGGCATGCCCGACCAGGTGCGGGGGTTCTGCAAAATCGGGCGCAAGCACAACATCGAAGTTGAGGACGAGGTGACGGCCTATCTGGAGTACAAGAACGGCAGCTCGGGGGTGTTCATCACGTCCACCGGTGAAGCGCCGGGAACCAATCGGCTGGAAATTATCGGGGAGCGCGGGAAGCTGGTCAGTGAGAATGGTGGCCTGAACTTCATCCGCAATGAGGTTTCCACCAATGACGTCCTGAAGCATTCGCCTGAAAAATATGACCGCCCTGCGGTCTGGAACATTCAGATGGCCATGCCTGATCAGGGGCCGCAGCATGCCGGGATTCTTCAGAATTTCATTGATGCCATCATCTCGGGCACCAAGCTGATTGCGCCGGCCGTGGAGGGGATCCGGGCGGTAGAACTTGGCAACGCGATCTTGTATTCCTCCGATACCGGCAAGACCGTGGAACTGCCATTGAATGCGCAAGCCTATGAGCGCATGTTAAAAAAGAAGATCAAAGAATCACGAATCAAGTAGCCATATTAAATGGAGGGCGCCGCTCTGTCGGCGCCGGGTTTTAAGAAAAGGACATTATGACTATCAAAAACGTAAGACTGGGTGTTGTGGGTATTGGAGGAATGGCGGGGTTGCATTTAGGGAATCTCTCCAAAACTAAAAATGTGGAGCTGGTGGCCGTCTGTGATGTCGTCAAAGATCGGGCGGAGGCTGCGGCGGCCACCTATAAATGTGCGGCGTTCACCGATCACAAGGCGTTGTTGAAGGCCAAGATCTGTGATGCCGTACTCATTGTCACTCCCCATTATGCGCACACCACCATCGGGATTGACGCCTTGAAGGCCGGGTTGCATGTGCTGGTGGAAAAGCCGATTTCGGTGCATAAGGCGGATTGTGAACGATTGATTGCGGCCCATCAGAAGAAGGGGCAGATCTTTGCCGCCATGTTCAATCAGCGTACCGATCCCCATTACCGGAAGATCAAGGAAATGCTGAAACGTGGGGATCTGGGAAAATTAGATCGTATTACGTGGGTCATCACGAACTGGTTCCGCACTGAAAGTTATTATGCCTCCGGCGGCTGGCGTGCCACCTGGGCCGGTGAAGGTGGCGGCGTGTTGCTGAACCAATGCCCGCATAATCTGGATCTCTGGCAATGGCTGTTTGGCATGCCTGATCGCGTGCGGGGCTTTTGCAGCATCGGTCGCAAACACAACATCGAAGTCGAAGACGAAGTGACGGCGCATCTGGGTTACAATAACGGTTGCACCGGGGTGTTCATCACATCCACCGGCGAAGCCCCCGGGGTGAACCGGCTTGAGATTGCCGGCGAGCATGGGCGGTTGACCTTGGAAGACAATGAGCTGCGATTTATCCGTACGGAAGTGTCGGTCAGCGATTTTCTGCGGGACTCTCCGGAGAAATTCGGCACACCCCCCGTCTGGAATGTCCAGATCCCCGTCACCGGCAATGGCGGCCAGCATGCCGAGGTGCTACAGAATTTCATTGATGCCATCGTGTCCGGTACCCCTTTGATCGCGCCGGCGAAAGAGGGCATCAAATCCGTCGAACTAGGCAACGCCATGTTGTATTCGTCGGAAATCGGCAAGACGGTGGAGATGCCCCTGTCAGGGGCGGCGTATGAGCGCATGCTGAAAAAGAAGATCAAGGAGTCGCGGTTCGTCAAGGTAACCCGTGAAGTGGCTCAACAGGATATGAGCAAATCAGTCAAGTAACAGGAGTACCCCATGTTGTATCTAACCGGTTTTGCAGATGAAGCGTCCAAAGGCATCGAAGGCCAGATCAAGGCCACCCGGGAATTGGGCTGGACGAATATTGAATCCCGTAATGTGAACGGAACGAATATTCATGATCTGTCCGACGCTGACTTCGACCGTGTGGCGGGACAATTGAAGGAGGCGGGCATCACGATCAACTGTTTCGGCTCGGCGGTTGCCAATTGGGCCAAGCTGATTACCGACCCGATGGATTCCTCCCTGGCTGAGACCCGGCGCGCCATCCCCAGGATGCAGCGGCTGGGGGCCAAGTTGATCCGTATCATGAGCTTTGCCGTCTTAAAGGATCGTGCGCCGGATGATCAAATGGAGGCTGAACGCTTTCGTCGATTGCGCGAGCTGGTGGCCCTGTTCACTGATGCCGGGATCACGCCGGTGCATGAGAACTGCATGAACTACGGGGGCATGGGCTGGTCCTACACCCTGCGCATGCTGGAGAATGTGCCCGGACTCAAGCTCGTTTTTGATACGGGCAACCCGGTGTTTACTCCCGATTACGCCAAACCCAAGCCCTGGCCACGCCAGTCGGCCTGGGAGTTCTATTCCCATGTGAAAGACCATGTGGCGTATATTCACATCAAGGATGGGATCTGGGATGAGGCTGGTCAAAAACAGATCTTCACGCATGCCGGCGAAGGTCAGGGCGATGTCCGCCGTATTTTGAAAGATCTCCTGTCTCGTGGCTATGAGGGCGGGATCTCCATTGAGCCGCATCTGGCGGTCGTCTTCCATGACGATAAAATCACCACCTCGGAAGCCATCATGTACAACAACTACGTTGAATACGGCCGGCGCGTTGAGCGGATGATTGCCGATGTGAAGGCTGAGCTGAAATGAGTTACACCCCCGCTGGTGAGCGGTATGCCGGGATGATCTACAACCGCTGCGGGCGTAGCGGGGTGAAACTCCCTGCGATTTCGTTGGGCTTGTGGCAAAACTTCGGTGAAGAACAGTCTTATCAAAATGGGCGCGCCCTGCTTGCGGCCGCGTTTGATCTGGGGATCACGCACTTCGATCTGGCCAACAATTACGGTCCGCCTCCCGGTGCCGCGGAGCGGCTGTTCGGCACCCTGCTGGCCCGCGATTTCCGGCCCTGGCGCGATGAAATGATCATCTCGACCAAGGCTGGCTACAACATGTGGCCGGGACCATATGGCGAATGGGGTTCCCGCAAAAGTCTGCTAGCGAGTCTGGATCAGAGCCTCGGGCGCATGGGGCTCGAGTATGTGGATATCTTTTATCATCACCGGCCCGACCCGGAGACGCCCCTCGAGGAAACCATGGGGGCGCTGGACACGGCCGTTCGCCAGGGTAAGGCCCTGTATGCCGGTATTTCAAATTATCCTGCGGATCAGGCGCGTCAGGCCACCCGGATCCTGCGTGCCCTCGGGACCCCCTGCCTGATTCATCAGCCCCGTTATAATTTATTCGACCGTGCGATCGAAAAAGAACTGCTTGCGGTTGCAGCGGAGGAAGGATTCGGGGTCATTCCGTTTTCACCCCTGGCGCAGGGATTGCTCAGCGGGAAATACCGGACTGGTATCCCCGCCGATTCGCGTGCCGGCCGGGGCAGCCCGTTTCTGCCGAAAGACCGGGTGTCCCATGACCTGATGGCCAAAGTGGAAAAACTGGAGCGCCTGGCGAAAGCCCGCGGGCAGACGCTGGCCCAGATGGCCTTGGCCTGGGTGCTGCGTGACCCGCGGGTCACATCTGCCCTGATCGGGGCCAGCCGTCCTGACCAGCTCAGGGAAAATGTGGCGGCTCTTGAGCAGCGCACCTTCACTCCCGAAGAGCTTACCGCTATTGAGGCCGCCGTTTCGTAGTGCGGTTCCACTTGCTTCTGGTGCCCCAAACGTCATAATGACCTCAAACGGATGTGTTGAGAGGGAGGTTCATTATGGCGGAAACCAAACCTGATGAGACGGTTGAGGTAATGGGACAGGAACCCGGGCATCGACCGGACACGAAGACGATCATGCCGACCCGGTTTGTATTCCCGAATACCCTGCCGGTCATGCCGTTGATGACTCGCCCGCTATTTCCAAAAATGATGGTGCCGCTCAGCATTGATGATGCGGCCCTCAAGGAAATGCTGACGGCGACGGCGGAGTCATCCTCCAAGTTCATTGGCCTCGTTCTGGCCAGGAACGGCGAGGAGGAAGCGGAACGCCATATTCCCCGGCGTGCCTCTGAACTTTATGAAGTGGGCGTCATTGCCGAAATCCTGCAGATCAGTCAGCCTTCTTCCGATTCACCCCTGCAGCTGATGGTGGGCGTTCTGGACCGGTTCAGGATCAAGAATGTGATTTCCGAGGACCCGTATATCGTGGTCAGTCCCGATTATGTCGTCGAAACGGAAATGTCGGACAACGATGAACTTCGTGTTTATTCATTGTCCATAATCACGGCGATCAAGGAACTGCTGCAGTTAAATCCGCTCTTCAAGGAGGAGCTCAATCTCTTCTTGAACCGTTCCAATATCAAGGAACCGGGCCGGCTGGCTGATTTTGCCGCCGCGATGACGACGGCCACGGGGAAAGACCTTCAGGACGTATTGGAGGCGTTCGGGATCCGTGTCCGGATCGAGAAGGTCCTGTTGCTGCTTAAGAAGGAAATTGATATCTCCCGCCTGCAGGTGAAAATCAACAAGCAGATTGAGGAGAAAGTCAACAAGCAGCAGCGTGATTTCTTTTTGCGGGAACAGCTCAAGGCGATCAAGAAAGAGCTGGGTCTGGTCAAGGAAGGCAAGGAAACCGAGCTGGATGAATTCAAGGAACGCCTGAGCAAGTTGACCCTGACGGATGAGGCCAAGGAGCGGATTGACGAGGAAATGAATAAACTCGGGATCATGGAGCCCCACTCGCCGGAATTTACCGTTAGCCGTAACTATGTGGATTGGCTGACCTCATTGCCCTGGGGTGTATTCAGCAAGGATAGTTACGACATCAAGAAAGCGGGTTCCATCCTGAATACCGATCACTATGGCCTGGAAGACGTCAAGGATCGCGTTCTGGAGTTCCTCTCGGTCGGGATTCTCAAGGGGAATATTTCCGGTTCCATTATCTGTTTTGTCGGGCCGCCCGGGGTGGGAAAGACCTCCATCGGGCAATCCATTGCCCGTAGTATCGGACGCCAATTCTACCGGTTTTCGGTCGGCGGCATGCGCGACGAAGCCGAAATCAAGGGCCACCGCCGCACTTACATTGGGGCGATGCCGGGAAAATTCCTGCAGGCGATCAAGGTCTGCAAAACCCAGAATCCCGTGATCATGCTGGATGAGGTGGATAAGATCGGGGCCAGCTATCACGGGGACCCGGCTTCGGCGTTGCTGGAGGTGTTGGATCCGGAACAGAACAAGGACTTCCTCGATCATTATCTGGATGTGCGTTTCGATTTGTCCAATGTGCTTTTCATCTGCACGGCCAACCAGCTCGACACTATCCCTGCGCCGTTGCTGGACCGCATGGAGGTGATCAAGCTGGCCGGATATATCCTGGAGGAGAAACTCCAGATTGCCCGCAAATTCCTGATTCCCAAGCAGCTGAAAGCGCACGGATTGCAAGCGAAGCAACTGGTGATTGATGACCCGGCCCTGAAGGAGATGATTGACGGGTATGCCCGTGAGCCGGGCGTACGCGGCCTGGAAAACCATATCAAGAAGCTGTGTCGCAAGGCGGCCAAACAGATCGTTGAGAAAAAGGTGCAGCGCGTTGAGGTGAATCTCAAGGGGGTGGTTACGCTTCTGGGCAAGCGGCTGTTCTCCGAGGCCGATCCCTACAAGAAGCCGAGGGTAGGGGTGGTGATGGGACTGGCCTGGACGGCGATGGGCGGGTCGACTTTATATATCGAGGCGACGCAGGTGGAATCCAAGACCCCGGGACTCAAACAGACGGGGCAGCTGGGCAGTGTGATGGTGGAATCTTCTGAAATCGCCTACACCTATGTCCGGTCATTTCTGACGGGCAATGCGAAGGCCAAAGCGTTCTTTGAGAAGAATTTCATTCATCTCCATGTGCCGGCAGGGGCCACGCCCAAGGATGGTCCCTCGGCAGGCATCACCATGGCGACCGCGTTGTATTCCCTGGCCATCCAGAAGCCGATCCGGGCGCATTATGCCATGACGGGCGAATTGACATTGACCGGCTTTGTCCTGCCCATCGGGGGATTGAAGGAAAAGACCATTGCGGCCAAACGGGCGGGAGTGAATGATTTGATTTTCCCCAAGGAGAATCAAAAAGACTTCGAGGAATTACCCGCACATATCCGCAAGGGCTTGAAGCCGCATTTCGTGGCGACGTTCAAAGACGTGGTGAACCTGTGCTTCAAAGCGAAACCCCTCGTCAAAAAAACGGGTGCAAAGCGGCGGAAGTAAGCCCGACCGCTTGAAAGCCGCTTCTTGATTTGGTGGCGTGAAGACGTATAATGCGGCTTTTCTTACGAGTGAATGTGACCCAGGAGAGTAATCATGAAGAAAGTACTGATTCCAACCAAACTTGATAAAGTGGCCCAGGAGTTGTTGAAGGCAAACGGGCATTACGAGGTTTTCCAAGATGACAGCGGTGATATTTCGGCCTTATGCGCGCAGCATCCGGATGCCTATGCCCTGATTGTCCGCAGCGAGGCCGTGACGGCTCAGCTGATGGAGGTGCTGCCCAAGCTCAAGGTCGTGATTCGGGCTGGCGCCGGGTATAACACCATTGATATCAAATATGCCCGCAAGAAAGGCGTGGATGTCATGAACACGCCGGGGGCCAATTCCAATGGGGTTGCCGAGGAAGTCATTGCGCTCATGCTGGCGGATGCCCGCCATCTGATCAAAGCCGATGCCTCTTGCCGGGCGGGTGACTGGGAGAAAAAGGCTTTCATGGGACGTGAGGTGGCTGGCAAGACGGTGGGCATTGTCGGCTTGGGCAATATCGGGCGCCTGGTAGTGACGCGACTGTCGGGCTTCGGTTGCAAATTCCTCGGGTATGATCCCTTGATCTCTCCGGAACGTGCCGCGCAGATGGATGTGGAACTGGTCGACCTGGAAACCCTCTTCTCCAAGTCGGATTATGTGTCGCTTCATATTCCCGAGACGCCTGAAACGAAGAAACTGATCAGCACCAAACTTCTGGGATTGATGAAGAAAGGGGCGACCATCATCAATTGCGCCCGCGCGGGGGTGATTGATGAAGAGGCGCTTCGCAAGCTCAAGGCGGAAAAAGGACTGCGTTTCCTGAACGATGTCTATCCCAAGGATGAGGCGGGTCCGAAATCGGTGGCTGATATTGCCGATATTATGGTCCCCCATCTCGGCGCAAGCACGAAAGAAGCTAACTTGATGGCGGCCAAACGGGCGGCCGAACAGCTGATTGAGCTGGATGAGAAGGGCATGACCTCGTATATCGTCAATCGCGATATCCCCGAGGGTCTGGATCAGGCGTACTGTGACCTTGCCAATACGATTGCCCGGGTGGCCGGTCTGGCTTTGGGCAAGGAAACGAACCTGAAGCAGATTGAGACCAGCTGTTACGGTGCGCTGAAACCGTTTAGGGGCTGGTTGATTGTTCCCGTGGTATCCGCACTTTGGAAAGAAATCGACTGTTCGATGGACTCCAAGGCGGCTGAGAAATTCCTGGAAGGCCGCGGGGTGACCTATCAGAGCCGGGATACCGATGATCGCAAGGGGTTTGCCAGTTCCATGACCATAGATTTGACGGGGTCACTAGACGTGTCCACGCTGCGTCAGGTGAGTGTGCGGGGAACCGTGGCTGAGGGGACCGTGATGATCTCCCGTATCAACCAGTTCGAGAAGCTCTACTTCGAACCCAAGGGGCATGTGGTCTGCTTCCAGTACAAGGACCGTCCGGGTGTGGTTGGCCACATTGGCGCGGCGCTGGCGGAGGCGAAGCTGAATATTGAGGACGTGCGGCATTCGCATCACCCCCAGACGGATCAATCCCTGGCGATCTTCCGGCTTAATGCGCCAGCCAGCAAGGAGCTGGTTAAGAAGCTGGCGACGGATCTGGGCGCAGGCATGGCCTTCGGGGCAACGCTGTAGGCAGTTGGCAGTAGGCAACACGCAGTAAACAGAATTTCACTGCTCACTGTTCACTATCTTCCTCGGGCATCAGCATGGCATTGCTGAATTCGTTCATGAAGTCGGGATCAAGGGAGAGATCCACATGACGGACTTTGTCGAGGAATGAAGCGGCGGTGCGTTTTTCGCAGGTCGACAGGAGTGCGCGCTTGGCGCCAAACGAGGCGGTATTCCCCACAAACCTGATTTTACTGCAGGGAATGGGGGGAAGCATTCCGATCCGTCTGGCATGATTGCGCCTGATGAAATTACCAAACCCTCCGGCGAGGAGGATGGCGTCCAGCTGGTCCGGCTCAAGCCCCGCGTTTTTCAGGAGGATATTGATGCCTGCGCGAATGGCAGCGTTCGCTAACTGAAGCTCCCGGATATCCCGCTGATAGAGCAACAAGGGTGAGCCGGTAGCCGAGTCATCGGCTGAGACCAGGAGGAAATGGGTTTCGCCGTTCTCTTCAACAAGCCTTGCGCGAAGGGCGGGGGACAGCATGGGCGGAGCCTCGGCAGGAGTCAGAATCCGTCCGGTAAACTCAAGGATTCCCAGACGCAGTAGTTCTGCCGCGACGTCAATCAGGCCGCTCCCGCAAATGCCCGAAGGCTTTGTATTCCCGATGACGTTCAGGCGGACATCCCCATCCAGGATAACTTTTTCGATGGCGCCGTGGGTCGCACGCATCCCGTGGGTGATACGGGCGCCTTCAAAGGCGGGGCCTGCGGCGACCGAGGTGGCCAGCAGATTTCCCTGATGGGCCAGTACAATTTCGCCATTCGTTCCAATGTCCACCAGGAGGGTCGGGCCGGTGGCCTGGTCAAGGCGGGTGGCTAGAATGCCTGCCGTAGTGTCGCCTCCCACGAATCCGCCGATTTGAGGAAAAACATAGAATTTGGCGCGGGGATGAATGTGCAGCTGGAGAGGGGTGGCCTCGCCTTCCAAAGCCTCGCGGAAGGCCGGCATAAAGGGCATTTCTCCCAAGGCGGACGGGTTGATGCCGCAGAGGATTTGCTGCATGGTCGTGTTACCGGCGAACACCACCTCGTAAATACGATCGGGGGAAATCCGGGTTTTCAGGGCCAGGTCATCAATGAGTTTATTGACCCCCTCCAGGACGGCGGAGTGAAGCTGGGCAAGTCCAGCGGGCTCACTTCGGCATTTCTGGATGCGCGCGACCACATCATCCCCGAATGAGGTTTGCGGATTCACGCAGGCCTCTACGGCGACATCTTCGCCGGTGGTCAAATTCACCAGGGTGCCGACCAGTGTAGTGCTGCCGATGTCGAACGCCACCCCGAAACAGTCAGGGGTGGTATCGCCCGGTTCAATCGCAATTAACTCTCCGTCCACCTGCACGGTGGTCACTCGGTACCCCGAAGAGCGGAGCACATCAGGCAGCTGTTGCAGAGCGGAGAGGGAGACCGGGCCGTTGCCGATGACCTCCCTCAAACGCTCCAGGTCAGACCCTCCATCATGCTGCCCCGGGGGGGGGAGTTGAATATACGTCTTGATGACGCGCGGGGTGACCGTCATGTGGCCGCCGACATCGGTGGTCAGGATTTGCTGGTCCGACTGAAACAGAGAGGAGGCCGGGATTTCAATTGTGAGCGGCCCGGTGACCCGGGCCAGACAGGCGAGCCGGAATCCCTCGGTGGTGCGGATCTCACCGAGTACGGCGGCCTCCGAGGGAGTAGGAGGGCATTTGCCGTGGCGGATGCGGATGATACATTTCCCGCATTTCCCCGCTCCCCCGCAGGGCGTGTGGATAATAAAGCCGGCGCGGGCGGCTACTTCCAGGAGAATGGTGCCCGGCAGGGCATATACTGTCCGTCCTGACGGTTCGAAAATGACTTTGACTTCTTTTTGAATCATGCTGAATCCCTGCGACGAATTGGTGAAAACGTTACAGGAAAGCCTCGTGGATGGCAAACCGTGTCTGTTCAAGCTTAGGCTTGTAAGGGGTGGGGTCGCCATTTATCATAGGCCCGATGAAAGCAAACACCGCCTTGAAGATTGCGATTTTAGGTTCCGGCAAAGGGAGTAATGCCCAGGCAATTTTTGATGCCATTGCGGAGGGACGTTTACAAGCCCGGGTGGTTTGCGTTCTGTCTGATGTTGAAAATGCCTTTATTCTGGAGCGGGCGCGCCAGCAAGGCCTCGCGGCTGAATATGTCAGTGCCGCGCCCTACAGGACGAAACTGGACGGCGAGGGAGAGTCCAGATATCTGGAAGCCCTGCGCCGCTATGGCGCTGACGTAGTCGTTCTGGCGGGGTTCATGCGAATCATCAAGGGGGGGCTGTTATCCGCTTTCCCGAACCGGATCATCAATCTTCATCCGGCGTTGTTGCCGGCATTCCCTGGCATGGAATCCTGGACGCAGGCCCTTGCATATGGAGCCAAGGTGGCCGGATGTACGGTTCACTTCGTGGATGCCGGTACCGATACCGGGCCAATCATTTTACAGAAAGTGGTGCCGATCCTGGATGAGGACATTCCTGAAACGTTGCATGCCCGCATCCAGGAGCAGGAGCATCTTGCCTTGCCTGAGGCGCTCGGGTTGTTGTCGGAGGGCCGTCTTCAGGTCGATGGGCGGCGGGTCCGTTTGAGACCATCGGCCCCGCTCATAAGATAATGATGGACGACAGACCCCTCCTTCCCCTAGTATCCACCCGCTTTTACCCAGAATGCGCAGGGGTTACGGATGAAAGGCATGAATATGAAAAAATTGATATTAGGTTTACCTAAAGGCAGTCTTCAGGACTCCACGTTTGCCATGTTTCAGAAGGCCGGCTTCAAGGTGTCAGTGGGATCCCGTTCCTATCTGCCCAACGTCGATGATCCTGAAATTGAAGGGCGCCTGATCCGGGCCCAGGAAATCAGCCGTTATGTTGAGCTGGGGGTTCTGGATGCCGGGATCACCGGATATGACTGGATTCAGGAAAATGGTTCGGATGTTCATGAGGTGGCTGACCTGATTTATGCCAAGCAGGGGATGCGCCCCGTGCGTTGGGTGTTGGCGGTTCATAATGACTCTACCGTCAAGTCCGTCAAAGATTTGCAGGGGAAGCGGATTGCGACCGAAGCCGTCGGGCTCACGAAGCGGTATCTTGCCCAGCATGGGGTGGAGGCCGAGGTCGAGTTTTCCTGGGGGGCCACGGAAGTAAAGGTTCCGGAATTGGTGGACGCCATAGTCGAGTTGACTGAAACCGGATCCTCCTTGCGCGCTAATAACCTGCGTATTGTGGATGTGGTATTGCAGTCTACGACGAAGTTCATTGTCAACAAAACCGCATGGAAAGATGAATTCAAGCGGGCGAAAGTGGAACAGATTGCCATGCTGTTGCAAGGGGCGTTGGCCGCCGAGTCGCGGGTGCTGCTAAAGATGAACGCCCCTGTGGATAAAGTGGACGCTGTGTCCAAGATCCTGCCGGCCTTGCACGCCCCGACGATCAATCATTTGAGCACGAATGGCTGGGTGGCCATTGAGTCAGTAGTCGAGGAGAAGATTGTCCGGGAGATTATTCCGGAATTGAAACGAGTCGGCGCTGAAGGCATAATCGAGTTGCCTTTGAACAAAGTAATCCGATAAACTTCAAATTTAAGTAGTTGGTTAACGTAAAGGAGCATACTGTGGGTTCTATCAAGAAAAAACGCCGGTCTAAAATGTCGAAGCACAAATACAAGAAACGCATGAAGGCCCTGCGGCATAAGAACAAGTAAGGCAGGGAATGGGATCATGCGAGCAGTTACACAATGGCTCGCGCTGGCTCCACTCTTTGTAATTGCCGGTTGCAGTACGTTCCAACAGACGCCTCGTTTGGCCAGTTCCGGTTCAGCCCTTTCTTTATCAGCGGCTGATGCGAACCTGGGCGAGGCGTTGGCTCATTATAGCCAGGGCCTGATCGCAGAGGCCTCGTTAGGAGCTGGGCAATCGGCTTTTTTTCATTTTAAGCAGGCGGCCGCGCTTGATCCCGCTCACATCCCCCTTAACCTCAAGGTGGTGGCCGATTACATCGGGAGGAAGGATTACACGGGGGCGGTTTCGGTCCTGAACTCGCTTGAACGCGCTCATCCAGATGTGGTCGAAATTCGGTTGCTGTCAGGGTCTGTCTATCAGGCCCAGGGCAATCCGAAGGAGGCGGTCCGGCAGTTTCAAGCGGCCATCCGCCTGGCGCCTGAACGTCCTGACGGGTACATCCGGCTAGGCACTCTTCGGGCCATGGCGGGCGACTCCCGCAAGGCGATGGGGGTTGTCCTGGATGGCTTGCGCCAGGTGAAGGATCCGCAACCCCTGATCGAATTCTGTGAGGCGGTTGGGTATCTTTTCGTTTCGGGGCAGGATGTCCCCGGGGCCATTCCGTTCTTTGAGCAGGTCCTGGCTTACAAATCCGGCCATGATGCGGTGCGTGAGGCTCTGGCCCGATGTTATGTGGCGGTGGGGCAGGAGCGCAAAGCCCTGGCGGAGTTCGGGGTGCTCCTGAAAGCCCATCCTGAAGATCTGCGACTCCGGGTGGTGATGGCGTTACTCTCCATGCAAGCGGATCAATATGGCGAGGCCGTAAAGCAATTTGATGACGTGGCCCGCCGAGTTGAGGGAAATGCCTCCCTCGCGACTCAGTTGCAACCGCTCTTTTACTTCTGGTATGGCAATACCTGCGAGCGGGTCGGGCGATGGGAGGACGGGGAACGGTATCTGCTCCGCTATCTCGCCGCCAATCCAGAGTCTTCTGAGGCCTTGAACTACCTGGCCTATATGTGGGCCGAGCGGGGCGTCAACCTTGACAAGGCGGGAAGCTACATTAAGAAGGCCCTGGTGCAGGAGCCTGACAATGGGGCCTATCTGGATACGCTGGGATGGATCCAGTATAAACAAGGTGATTATCGCACGGCCGAAAAGACCCTGATCCAGGCGTTAAAGAAACTAGGCGATGATCCGGCGATTGTGGAGCATCTTCGTGCTGCACGAAAAGCCTCAAAGAAACGGTGAAATCCATGGCCGCGATACATCAATTAGTAGCGGGATTCAGCCGGGGCGATGCCATCAGTAATGAAGCGCTGGTGATGCGCGACTTGTTCCGGGACTGGGGCTTTGACTCCAAAATTTATTGTGAGCAGCGCCGGATTCTCCCTGAATTACGGGCTGAGGCCTCCGATCTTAATGAGTTACGACAGGGGAGCCAGCCAGGGGATGTGGTATTGCTGCATCTTTCCATCGGGTCTCAGGCCAATGACCTTTTCCGTGACTTGCCTGTTAAAAAAGCGATCCTTTATCACAATATTACGCCGCCTGACTATTATCAGCTGGTTCAACCGTCCACGGCCGCCGATCTGGCACGGGGCCGGAAGCAGGCGGCCGGACTGGCCGGGGTGGCGACCGTCAATTTAGCGGACAGCGCCTTTAATGCCAGCGAACTCACCGCCTGGGGGTATCCCCCTGCGGCGGTCTTCCCCCTGATGCTGGATTTCGGGAAGTTGGGCGGCACGCCGGATCGGTCGGTCGTGCGCCAGTTCGGCGATGGCAAAGTGAATATCTTGTTTGTCGGCCGCTGTGCTCCGAATAAGAAAATTGAGGATGTGATGTCGGCGTTTGCCTATTTCCAGAAGGGAGTGGAACCCCATTCACGCCTGATCCTGGCCGGCTCATTTGCGGGGACCGAGCGCTATCATCGTCTGCTGGTGACGATGGCCCGGGATCTTAAACTGGAGAATGTTGTGTTTACCGGCTCGATTCCCCAGGCCCAGCTGAATGCCTGCTACCGGAGTGCGCAGGTCTTCCTCTGCATGAGTGAGCATGAGGGGTTCTGCATCCCCCTCGTTGAGAGTCTGGTCCACCGGGTTCCGGTGCTGGCCTATGCGGCCTGTGCGGTGCCCGAAACCCTCGGCGGGGCAGGCGTATTGGTCCATGAGAAGCAGTTCGAGGCGATTGCCGAAATGATGGGCCGGCTCTCCCGTGAACCGGCGTTGCGCGCCGCCCTGTTGGCGGGGCAGGATAAACGGGTGCTCCAGCTCAAGACGCGTGATCTTGCCCGGGAACTCCGTGTTCATCTTGCCCCGTTGCTGGGGCGTTGATTCCGCTTACGAACAGCCCATGGAGTTTCCGCAGTTGTGGCAGCGGTAGCAGGCTCCATTACGGGTGGTAATGTGTCCGCACTGGTCACAGACTGGCGAATCTTCCTGATTCTGAATCTGACTCAGCATTTTTTCAGCATCCGTCATTTCCACAGGCTCCTGCGGCACGGCTAAAGCGGCGGCTTTTTTTGTGGATTGTCCGAGTTCCGGGATGGAGCCGGCGGGGAAGGTGAATTCCAACCAGCGGAAGATGTAGTCCACCAGGGACTTGGCGATGGGAATGTCCGGATTATCGGTATACCCGCTGGGCTCAAACCGGCTGTGGGAAAACTTCCCGACCAGGGCGCGAAGCGGTACCCCGTATTGCAGACACAGCGAGATGGCGGTCCCGAAGGCGTTCATAATGCCGCCCACGGTGCTACCTTCCTTGGCCATGGTAATGAACAATTCTCCGGGGCGGCCATCCTCGTAGAGGCCGACGGTCATATACCCCTCATGCCCTGCGATGGCGAATTTATGGGTGATGGAACTGCGGGTTGCCGGCATGCGGGCACGCAGGGTCGGCTTCGGTCCTTCATTGGGCTTGCTCTCAGTGTCCTTGTCGCTGCCATCAAAATCAGACCGGCTGGTATTCAGCGGTTGAGTCCGTTTCGAGCCATCCCGGTAGATCGCGATGGCCTTGAGCCCCATTTTCCAGCCGTCCATGTAGGCCTGGATGATGTCATCCACGGTGGCCTCCTTGGGCATGTTGATGGTCTTGCTGATGGCGCCGGAGAGGAAAGGTTGAACGGCCGCCATCATTTTCAGGTGCGCCTTGTAGGAAATACAGCGGGACCCTTTCTTGGCCTTGAAAGCACAGTCAAAAACGGGCAGGTGATCGTCTTTCAGGTCGGGTGAACCCTCAATGGTTTCCTGTTCGTCGATGTACTTCAGGATGCGCTCGATGCTGCCGTTATAGCCCAACTTGCGCAGACCGGATTCCACGGTGCGGTTGACCAGCTTCATCAACCCGCCGCCCGCCAGTTGCTTGTACTTGATAAGGGCGAGATCAGGCTCAATACCGGTGGTGTCGCAGTCCATCATGAACCCGATCGTGCCGGTGGGGGCCAGGACGGTGACCTGGGCATTACGGAAGCCGTTTTTGGCCCCGTTCGTCTGGACCTTGGCCCAGATGGACCCGGCCGCCTTGTAGAGTTCCGGAGGACACAATGTGCTGTCCATGTCCACCAGGGCATTGGCGTGCATGCGGATCACGTTCAGCATGGGCTCACGGTTGTTGGGATATTCGACGAAGGTTCCCTTGACGGTGGCGAGTTCCGCAGACGCGGCGTAGGCGTTCCCCGTCATGATGGCGGTGACCACGGCGGCAAAGGCGCGCCCCTCGTCACTGTCATAGGGGAGCCCGAGGCTCATCAGCACGGCGCCGAGATTGGCATACCCGAGGCCCAACGGACGGAAGCGGTAGGAGTTGGTGGCAATCTCCTCGGTCGGATAGCTGGCACAGCCGACCAGAATCTCCTGGGCAATGATAAAGGTACGGACGGCGGCGCTGAAGCGTTCAACGTCAAGCGTGCCGTCATCCTTCATGAATTTCATGATGTTCAGGGACGCCAGGTTGCAGGCACTGTCGTCGATGAACATGTACTCGGAGCAGGGATTGCTGGCATTGATGCGGCCACTGTTGATGCAGGTATGCCACTTGTTGATGGTCGTGTCGTATTGCATGCCCGGATCCCCGCACAGGTGAGTGCCTTCGGCCATCAGGTGCATCAGTTTGCTGGCGGGCAGGGTTTCCACGACTTCGTTGGTGGTGACCGAGCGCGTTTGCCAGTCGCCGTCATTCTCAACGGCCTTCATGAAGTCATCGGTGACCCGCACGGACAGGTTGGCGTTCTGGAACATGACGGACTCATAGGCTTCGCCCCCGAAAGAGCCATCATAGCCCTGATCGATCAAGGCCCATGCTTTTTTCTCTTCATTGGTTTTGCAGGTGATGAAATCCATGACGTCCGGATGCGAGATTTTAAGACTCTGCATTTTGGCGGCACGGCGTGTTTTGCCTCCGGATTTAATGACAGCGGCGACCTGATCAAAGACCCGCATGAAACTCAAGGGGCCGGACGGGGTCCCGCCACCGGAGAGTTTTTCCCGGCTGCTGCGTAGGGAGCTCAGGTCCGTGCCCGTCCCGGAACCGTATTTGAACAACATCGCCTCCGTACCGGCCAGACGCATGATGTCTTCCATGGTGTCTTTTACTGACTGGATGAAGCAGGCGGACGCCTGGGGGTGCTTGTAGCTGTCGCGGGACGAGACGATTTTATCGGCCTCGGAATTGTAGTAGTAACTGGAGCGGCTGTCCGAGGTGGCCCCGTAGGCCTGGTGCAGGCCGACGTTGAACCAGACCGGGCTATTGAATGAGCCGAATTGGTTCACGCACAACCAGGCGAGATCGGCATAAAAATTTTCCGCATCGTCAGGGGTGGCGAAATAGCCCTCCGCCTTGCCCCAATCCGCGATGGTCCGGGCAACGCGATCCACCAGTTGCCGGACTGAGCTTTCGCGAATCTTGGTTTTGACACCCCCATAGAAATATTTTGAGGCAACAATGTTGGTGGCGAGCATCGACCAGGCTTTGGGAACCTCAATATTGTCCTGGATGAAAATAACCTTCCCCTTGTCATCAGTAATCGAGGCCTTGCGGAGGCTCCATTCAATTCCCTCGTAGGGATCCGTTCCTGCTGGCGCAAACACCCGGTTCACCGACAGACCCTTATGTTTAGACTTACTTTTGACTGAACGGGTGGCTTTCGAACGTTTCGGCTCAGCTGAATCAACTTTACTCTCGATCATGACGCATTTCTCCTGGAACTTGTACTTGTGAAAAAAATGATGTTTATTGAACAGATAGCACAAAATATTGCGCCATCACATCCGACGCCTCAATGGTTACCACTACAGATTGTGGTACGCAATGAGAAAAAAGAAAAATTTTAGACTTTTCTGATCAGCGTTTCGTTTTTTGATTAAGATCACAACATGTTCATTAATAACATGTTGCGATTACATCTGTAAATAATAATGTCGAAAAACAGCGAATTATATGGGGTTTTGCATACCATCCATTGTGGATATAAAACATCCATCATACAACAGCTAGTTTACTCGGGTTTAGCCACAAACTGGGCTCTTGACCGCTCTTTTGCGATGAAAATGACGGGGGCGCCTAATAATCCGAACGCTTTTCTCATGGAATTGACCAGAAATTCGCGGTAGGTATCCGGGAGGCGCTTGGGATCATTGACAAACAAGCCAATCCGTATGGGTTTGATGCCAAGTTGGGTGGCGTAATAAATTTTGAAGCGCTTGTTTTTAATGACAGGGGGTTGAACCCGTTCGTAGGCCTTCATGATCGTGCGGTTAAGCAGGCCGGTCGGGATCCGGGTTTGGATCTGTTCTGCCACCTGATCGATGGCATCAAGACATTGACGGATGTTATACCCCTCTTTGGCCGAGACAAAAAGGATGGGGACCCAGTGCAGGAAAGGGACTTCGCGTGAGAGGGCGGTAAGGTATTCCTTCTGAGTGGCCTTGTCGGCCATGAGATCCCATTTGTTGACGATCACCACGCAACCCTTTTCATGTTCTTCAATCAGGCTGGCAATGGTTTTGTCGTGGCCCGTGGGGCCGACGGTGGCGTCCAGCACGAGGGCGACTACGTCCGCGCGTTCAATGCTGGCCTGGGCCCGGAACACACTGTAGCGCTCCACGGCCCCATCCACCTTACCCATTTTGCGCATCCCGGCCGTATCCGTAAGCAGGTAATGGCGTGCGGTGGGCCCGCTGCCAATGATCAACGGAACATCAATGCTGTCACGGGTGGTGCCGGGGACGTCTGAAACAATGACGCGTTGTTTGCGGATGACGCGGTTGATAAAAGAGGATTTTCCCACATTGGGCCGGCCGACAATCGCTATTTTCAATGGTTCGTGAACGGGTTCCGGCGGAGTGATCGGAAGCTGGGCGGCGACATGATCCAACAGTTCCTGAAGTCCGAGATTATGCAGGGCGGATACGCTGAATACCGGGAAACCCAGACGCTCAAACGGGGCGGCGTCCAGTTCGCTACGGTCGGGATTATCGCACTTGTTGACCGCCACCACTGCAGGAGTGCCCTTCTGGTGGATCAGCCGTTCAACCTCCTTGTCGATCGGGAGGATTCCATCTTCAACATTGACCACGAGGATAACCAACGTGGCATCCTCAATCGCGGTTTCCGCCTGCTGGCGTGTTTCGGCTTCGATCACGTTGGCATTGGTGGCGCGGTTGAATTTGGTCAGTCCTCCGGTGTCGACCAGATCAAAGCATTTCCCATTCCATTCCGACCGGGCGACAATGCGGTCGCGGGTCACCCCGCACTCTTCGTGAACAATGGCGAGGCGTCGGCCGAGAATGCGGTTGAACAGGGCTGATTTCCCGACATTGGGGCGTCCGACAAGCGCCACGACAGGATGAACGGGCAGAGGGATTGGATTGGGTATGGTATTCATGGGTATGTTTCGTCTTTCGCCGGAGAACATACGCCATTTCATTGTACAATGCAATCCATGTCGAGCGTGCGAATTGACTGGCATTCGCTACTGAACCTATATAATTATGATCAATGGATTTGGATGTATTGAACTTATGATCATACAAAAACGCAAAAATAAAAAATTCTGGGTGTTGAACCTCGAAATACAGGAATGGTTTGCACTGACCCTATCCCTGATTATGGCTTTTGCGGTGTCCCTGGTCGGGGTTTTCATCAATTTCAATGAGAAAATAGCCCAATTCTTCCAGCCGCATGCAAAATCGGGGTTGGTCCAGTTTGTGATCAACTTCCTGGTGTTATGGATGATTGTGCTGCTGGTGTATTCGTATATCCGGTGGCGCAAGACGGCCATGAAAAACGAGGAATTGGAAGATATTATTGAGTCTATCAGTCCCGATGTCCTGCTGGTGGTGGATCCCGCCCGGAATATTTTGACGACGAGTGCGTCCGTATTGCGGATGTTCGGGTACCATCCCGATGAAGTGGTGGGGCGCAAGACGGATCTGATATATGGCGACCGGCGTCAGTCCGCTGGCAACAAGCACGAGATTTATGATGCCCTGGAGCGGGAGGGTTTCCATGTCGGGTGGGCATCAGGCAAGCGGAAAGACGGACGGACCTTTCCGCTGGAAATCATTTCAGGGGTATTGAACCGGCATGGGGGCAGCGTCCTGTTGTTAAGGGATATTACTGAGCGCAAAAATGCGGAGGAATTACTGCTGGAGCGGGAAATGCAGCTTCGTCAGTCTCAGAAAATGGAAGCCTTAGGGCTGTTGGCCGGCGGGGTGGCCCATGATTTTAACAATCTGCTGACCTCCATTCTCGGGTTTGGCGCCTTGGCAGTCGAGGCCTTGCCGGAAGGCCATCCCGCGAGAGCGGACGTTCTGGAGGCGATGAATAGTGCCGAACGGGCGGCGAAGTTGACCGCCCAGCTTCTGGCGATCGGTCGGCGGCAAAGTCTACAAATCCAGCGCATCAATTTAAATGAGACGGTGGAGGGGATGGTTCTGTTACTCAAACGTACGCTGGGGGAGGATATCCATCTTGATATTCAGATGAGCCCTGAGCCTGAATTTGTCAGCGCGGATTTCGGGGGCATTGAGCAGGTGATTCTTAATCTGGCGGTAAATGCCCGTGATGCCATGCCGAAGGGCGGGAGCTTGCAGATCCAAACCTCTGGGGTGACCCTGGACGAAGCCTATTGCCGGGCCCATGTGTCGGTTGAACCGGGACGTTACGGTATGCTGAAGATTAAAGACGGGGGATGTGGCATGGAGCCATCGGTTCAGGACCATATTTTTGAGCCTTTTTTCACCACGAAGGAAAGGGGCAGAGGCACGGGGCTCGGCCTTTCCATGGTTTATGGGATTGTGCGGCAATGCCATGGATATATCGAGGTGGAAAGCCAGGTCGGGGTTGGTACGGAATTTAGGATTTATTTGCGGACCGCAGACCAGATCGCCTTGGTGGATTCGGTGAGCCAGGAATCTGTGAAATCCGGACATGAGACGATTCTGGTGGTCGAAGATGATCCTTCCGTTCGTTTTTTCACGCAACGGACTCTGGCTCAATTGGGCTATCAGGTTCTAGCAGTGGCGAGCCCTGCAGATGCCTTGAAGCTCTGTTGCGATGTCTCCCGTGAGATTCATCTGATTGTATCCGACGTGGTGCTGCCAGGAATGAGCGGGGCGGTACTGATGAAGAAGATTCTTGGATTTAAACCGGATATCAAAGCCCTTTATGTGACAGGGTTTGATCGGGAATCCGCCATCAAATATGGCGTCGATCCGGTTTTTGATCATATGCTTGTGAAGCCTTATAAGCAGGAAGACCTGGCCGGGAAGGTCCGCGAATTGCTGGGGGCGGAAAGGACCATTAACCGAGTATGATTGAACGCTCCGCTACCATCCGTAATGGGCAGGGAATTCATTGCCGGCCTTCCGCTAAAATTGTCACGGAGGCCAGCCACCATCCCTCGCAGATACGTGTCGTGGCTGAAGCGGGTGAGGCGGACCTCCGTTCATTACTCTCGTTGGTGTCACTAGGCCTACAGGAAGGGACCAAGGTCCGGATTCAGGTTACAGGTGGGGATGAATCGGCCGTTTGCGATCGCATTGTGGAGTTATTTGAGACGCAATTTGATTTTCCACCCCTATCCACGGATGGCCGGACGATGATTATGAATACCTTGAGCGGCGACTAATCTCAGCTAGTCTTAAAAATGAGAAAACATATTGTATATAGTATTTAATGAGTCTACAATCAGCCCCATGTAGTCAATAAGACTATTTAGCGAGAGGGCAATACTCATGCCGCGTATTCTGCTGATTGATGACGAACCGAGAATGTTGAGTCTGTTGAATACTATTCTCAAAGGGGAGGGGTATACGCTCACTCCTGTTCAGGACAGCAGTAAGGTTCCTGAGATATTAAATACGGAAACCTTCGATTTGATGATTACGGATATCCGTATGACTCCGATTGACGGGCTTGAACTTCTCAAAATAGCGCGGCAAGTCCGGCCCGCCATGCCCGTTATTATCCTTACTGCCTATGGGTCGGTGGAAACCGCGATCGAAGCCATGAAATTAGGCACCTTCGATTATGTGACCAAACCATTCAAGATGGATGAACTCCTGATCACCATTCAGAGGGCTTTGGAGTATAGTCGGGCTCTTTCAGAGAACATTGAGCTCAAGGAAGAATTGGTCGGGCGCTACAAGTTTGAAAATATTGTGGCGGAAAGTGCGGCCATGCGGAATGTGTGTGAGATGATCAAACGCGTGGCTCCCGCGGATACAACCGTGTTGATCACCGGCGAGAGCGGTACTGGTAAAGAGCTGGTAGCCAAGGCGATACACCTTAATAGCCGCAGGAAAGACAAGCGTTTTGTGGCCGTGAATTGCGCGGCGCTCCCGGAAGCCCTGCTCGAATCCGAAATGTTCGGGCATATGAAGGGGGCCTTCACAGGAGCTTCAGCCAATAAGGACGGGCTTTTTGAAACCGCTAATGGGGGTACTCTCTTTCTGGACGAGATCCCGTCTATGCCGATCAGTATTCAGGGCAAACTGTTGCGGGTGCTTCAGGAAAAAGAGATCAGACGAGTGGGTGGAAATGACAATATTCCGGTAGATGTCCGCGTGATTGCCGCCACGAATACCAGCTTGGAAGCCATGATCAAACTGGGAACGTTCCGTGAGGACCTCTATTATCGCTTGAGCGTGATTCCCATCGATATCAAGCCTTTACGGGAGCGTCAGGAAGATATCCTGCCCCTGGTATATCATGTATTGCGTCATGAAACCGGGGAGGGGCGTGAGCTTCCTAAATTGATGCCCGAAGTACGCGACGCCTTGGAGCGATATGCCTGGCCTGGAAATGTGAGGGAACTCGAAAATGCGATGAAGCATGCCATCACCTTTTCCCAGGATAATAAAATCACAATGGAAGTGCTGCCACCCCGGATCTTGAATCAAGTCAAACCGGTTGAGCGGGGCGCAGGAATGCCCGATATCGCGGCTGATTCTTTTAAAAATAAATCACTTAAATCCTTCCTGCGTGAACGGGAAAAGGAATATCTCGAACAGGTACTGGCGGCATCAAAGGGGGATAAGGAAAAAGCAGCTAAATCCCTGAAGATAAGTCTGGCAACCCTCTATAGAAAACTACCTGAAGATCAGCCTGCTTCATGATTTTTCTTGATATTGAGAAATAATGGGGCCTCTTTTCTGATGAAATAAGGCTTTTTTTCAATTACGAGAAGGTTGTGGGTTGCCAATCCCCTAATCAATGGAAAAAGAATCAAAAATTAGCGACAATCACCGATATTCATTCTTTTTTTAGAGTTGGCATGGCGACTGCTTATTATCAAGGCAGTAAGAAACAAGTTTTACAACCAACAAAGAAGGAGATAGTAAAATGAAGACGATGAAGCAAGGGTTTACGCTGGTGGAGATTATGATTGTGGTCGCGATTATCGGGTTGTTAGCGGCGATTGCAATTCCTTCATTCATGAAGGCCAGAACGCAGTCTCAGATGAACGCCTGTATCAATAACTTGCGCATGATCGAGGCTGGTAAGGAACAGTGGGCGTTGGCGTCGAAGAAGGATTCGGGTTATGTTGTCACGGCTACTGATGAACCGCTTATTTTGGCATATGTCAAAAACCCGTCGGCGGCAACCAATTGCCCTGGTGGCGGTGTGATTAGCTTCAATGCGATCGGCACAAACGCCAGTTGTTCAAAGGGTTTCCCGACGGTTGCCCGGGGTACCGCTGGAAATCACGAGTTGGCCGAATAACAACCCGCTCAAGCGAGCGAGTGTGATCCCACAGCCCCTTAACTGGGGCTGTGTTTTTTTGTGCCGTTATTTCGTGAGCACATCCAGAATGCGGGACTGGTTGCCTGTGATGGGGTCTTGCCCCTCGATGTAGGGAACCGTCTTGTACTCGGTGATATCGTTCAGGTTGTGCAGCATCTTCCGGAGGGACTCGGCCGCATCGATACTGGAGGCGAGGAGTTCCTCTCCCAAGGCCTTGTCGTTATCCTTGACCCGCACCATGAGCTCAAGACTGGCCAGTAGGACGGTGGCCGGCTGTCCCAGATGATGGCAGGCAGCTCCAAGACTTTCGATCATGACATTCTGTCGTTCCGAGTGCTTCTCGGCCTCCTGTGCCCGGATCCGGTCACTGATATCCAGAAGCGAGAGAATCATGCCAGTTAAGGCGTCCTCTGCATCCCGGTTGGGGGCTGCCGCGATTTGAATGTGGATCGGAGCACCATGAAGCCGCTTCAGCATCACTTCCCCGGACCACGTTGTTCCCGCCTGAATGGATGTCAGCAGTGCGGCAAACACCAGATCGTCTTGTAGCAGGTCTTGAACATGGCGCCCGGCAAGGGCTTCATGTTCACCGCAGAGTTGTCCCGCCGCTTGATTGGCATAATCAATCAGGCCAGCCAGGTCGGCAATCACAATTCCTGTGGCTGCGTTTTGAATGGCCGTATGAATGGTTTTCAAAATATCTTCGGCCTGTCGCCGCCAGGTGATATCACGGATAAAACAGCAGAAATAATCAATTCCCCCCACTTTCAGGGGGTTCACGGCGATTTCAACAGGGAAAAGGGCCTGATCTTTCCGGGCGCAGTAGGCCTGGATCAGGAGGAACCGATCCTTCTTAATGGCTACCTGAATGGTGGTCAGGGTGGCGTGGTTCGCGCCTGACACGAAATCCCCCAGATCCAGGGCAAGTAACTCCTCGCGGGAATATTGGAGGAAGATGGTTGCCCGGACGTTGGCATCCACCACCTTTCCAGTCATAGTCAAAATAATGGCGCCGTCATACACACTCTGAAAAAGCTCCTGGAAATCCGGATCTCCGAGGGAGGAATACGCTTTTCGCTGGGAGAGGAGTTGAGGAGGGGTCTCAGGCTGCGGCATGAGCCGATGCTTGGTGTTGGGTTGATGTTGTGCGGATTTAATATCCGGCGGAATATCAATCCGCATGGTTTGAGATGCTTTATTCATCACCGCCCCCATTTTCGTAATTCTATCAAAATCATTACCTTACGCCAAAACAAAGGGGTGTCAAGCCACCCGTATAAAAAAATCGCGTTCGGCTTGATCTTACCCCTGAAGGGCGGTTAGACTAGGCCCCCTTTATGAATACAATCATAAACCAGTCTATTACCGTTTCACCTTGCCGGCGAATCAGCGGGACCTTGAAGGTGCCGGGCGATAAAAGTATTTCACACCGGATTGCCATGCTGGCGTCGTATGCCAAGGGGACAACCACGGTACGTGGATTTCTCCGGAGTGAGGATTGTCTCACCATTCTTAAGGCCATGACTCAACTGGGTGCCCGGTATGAGTTTCGGGATGATGTACTCAGGGTGACCGGGGTGGGGGGCGTCTTCACGTGTCCGGCTGAAGTCCTTGATATGGGGAATTCGGGAACTGGCATGCGTCTGTTGGCGGGGCTATTGGCCGGACAGGCGTTTACGTCCGAGATGACGGGTGATGCCTCGTTAAGGTCAAGGCCGATGCGGCGCATTTCTGAACCGCTGATCCGGATGGGAGCCCATGTTGATTTACTGGGCGACAAAGGCTGTGCGCCGGTCCGTATCACCGGGGGTAAATTGGTCGGCATTGACTACGTACCGCCGGTCGCTTCCGCGCAGGTGAAATCGTGTGTGTTGCTGGCCGCCTTATTTGCCGAGGGGCAGACGACCGTTACAGAGGTCAGTCCGACCCGAGACCATACCGAGCGGTTGCTGAATGCCATGGGAATCCCTGTGGCCGTCGATGGGCGTCAGGTGTCTTTGCGGGGCTATGGCGCGGCGGGGCCGGGGTTGGAGGCGCGTTCCTGGAATGTGCCCGGGGATATTTCGTCTGCCGCCTTTTGGATAACGGCCGCGGCCTGTGGCGAAGGCCATGCGCTTGAATTACCGGATGTCGGCTGGAACCCGCGCCGCAATGCTTTGATCAGCGTCCTGCAACGCATGGGGGCGGCCATTACGTTCACTGAAACACCGGATGCCTCCGCCTGTGAGTGTCTGGGGGTGATCCGCGTGGAAGGCCGTACGTTGCGGGGAACCGAAGTCGGGGGAAGTGAAATTCCCGATTTGATCGACGAACTACCACTGGTGGCCGTGGCGGGCGCGTTGGCGCAGGGGCGCACGATCATACGTGATGCGGCTGAGTTGAGGGTCAAAGAGTCGGACCGGATCCGCAGTGTGGTGGATAACCTCACCCGGATGGGCGTTCAGGTTGAGGAAACCCCTGATGGGATGATTATCGAGGGGCCCGCCCGCTTGAAGGGGGGGGTAACGGTGGATAGCTATGGCGATCACCGGCTTCCCATGGCGATGTCCGTGCTGGCGCTTTATGCTGACGCTCCCGTACGGATGATGGATATTGCCTGTGTGAATAAATCTTACCCCGGTTTCTGGGATGACTTGAGGAAAGTGGGTGGCCATGCCGAATAAAGTAATTGCAATCGATGGCCCATCGGCATCAGGGAAATCCACGGTGGCCCGGAAAGTGGCCGCCCGGCTGGGATATAAGTATGTGGATTCAGGGGCGCTCTATCGCGGCCTCGCCTGGAAGGTGGTCGAATTAGGACTCGATCCGTCCGATCCGGCGGCTGTGATTGCGGCCATGCAACGGATTAAGGTTGAGTTCATTGTTGAGAGTGAAGCCATTCGCTACCGGATGAATGGGGTTGAGCCCCGTGAGGAGATCCGGATGGAGAAGGTCAATGAGTCCGTCAGTTTTGTGGCGGCGATCCCGGAGGTCCGGGCGCAGGTGACGCAGTGGTTGCAGGCGATGATCTCATATGGAAATCTTGTGATGGAGGGGCGTGATATCGGGACGGTGGTGTTCCCGGGGGCGGCGGCTAAATTTTACCTGGATGCCAGTCCTGAAGAACGGGCCCGCCGCCGCCACGCCGAACTCAAATCCGAAAACGCTCCCCCGGATGTCGGGCGGGTGATGGTCTCGCTGACCAATCGGGATAAACGTGATTCGGGCCGCAAAACGGCCCCCTTGAAATTGGCCGAAGACGCCCAGGTGGTGGATACTACCGGGCTGAATATTGATCAGGTGGTGGATGAGATTGTTCGAAGATTGACAACTCTGCCACGAGAGTGAGACACTAGGACTTGTCTTATAAGGAACCAGTGTGGACCCCGTTATTGTTAAACGTTCAGATCATACCTTAAGCCGCCAGAACATCAGCCCTGAAGCTCTGAAAGTGCTTTATGGTCTTAAGGACGCCGGTTATATCGCCTTTATTGCCGGCGGAGGTGTCCGTGATCTCCTGTTGGGGCGCGAGCCAAAGGATTTTGACGTCGTCACTGATGCCACTCCCAACGAGGTTAGGAAAGTATTCCGGAACAGCCGGCTGATCGGGCGTCGCTTCAGGTTGGCGCATGTCTTTTTCGGACGCGATAAAATCATTGAGGTGGCCACCTTCAGGGCCAATCAGCCTCCCGACCCTTCAGATTTGGTTGATCCGGTCGAGGTGCCTGATTCATACAATAGCCGTGACCCTCTTCCGCCTCTGTCAAGTCAGCACCATATTCGCAGGGACGACGGCCTGATTGTCCGGGATAATCTGTTCGGCTCGCCGGAAGAGGATGCGTTGCGGCGGGATTTCACCGTCAATGCCTTGTTCTATGATATCCGGGATTATTCACTCATTGATTTTGTCGGTGGACTGGAAGACCTCAACGGCCGGGTGATTCGGTTTATTGGTGAGCCCGGGGTACGTTGTGTGGAGGATCCCGTGCGAATGGTCCGTGCCGTGCGCTTTGCCGCCATGCTTGATTTCGCCATTGCGCCGGATACCGCGCAGGCGATTCAGGCACACGCGGCCACTCTGGCGACGGCCAATCGGTCACGCCTCTATGAGGAAGTTCAGAAGCTCTTCTTTTGCAAAGCCGCGCAACGGGCCTATGAACTGTTGCGTCAATTCGGGCTTTATGAAATTCTTTTCCCCGATCTTGGTTCCTGGCTGGGGCCCGATAAGGGGACCCCTCAGTGTCAGCGGATCAGCGAGGCCCTCAAACAAGTGGACGACTGGAGACTCGCCGGCCGGGAGGTGTCGCCCGCCCTGCTTTTTGCGTTGATGTTCGGAGGGATGCATGAATCGCGTGCCGGTGAAATGGCCCGTCAGGGGCATCACCCCGGACTGGCGTTACATTCAGTGACCATGGAGCATTTTGGTGGACTGACCGAACGCGTACAGGTTCCCAAAGCCGTCCGGTACCGGACGGCTGAAATCCTGGCCTCCCAGCCGCGGTTGACGGCAGATAACGGGCGGCGTGCAGCCCCCCTGGCGACCCGCGCTTTTTTCCCCGAATCGGTAGCTTATCTTGAGTTCATGGTCCGCCTGACCGGGGACAATCATAAGGCTTTGGAGCGAGCCTTGTCGCTCCCCTGGCAACCGCGTCAGCAACGGGATGAGCCTGAGTGTTCCTCCGCTGGGGGGGATGCCCGGCCGCGTCGGCGCGGCCGGCGTGCGAAGAGTTTCCGGGAGCGCCGGGGCGACTCCGATGGGGCGGGGGAAGTGACGGGCGGCAGCCCCACGGGTACGTAACCGTGGAGCCCTCTGTCTGTCCTCTGTGTGGCACGTTGGCTGACCCGGTCGGGAGGGCGCTCCACCGTCAGCATTGTGCCTGTCCCAAATGTGACTTGCGATTTATCCCGCCCGGATTTCACCTTTCTCCAGGAGCCGAATATCAACGCTATCTGCTCCACCAAAACAGTTTGTCAGATACTGGCTATGTCACCTTCCTGAGCGTGGCGGTGGAATACCTTAAAACCCATCTTGGCAACGGGGGGGCGGTTTCACCGACGATTCTCGATTACGGTTCCGGCCCGGAACCCGTACTGGTTCAACTGCTCAACCGGGCGGGATTTTCCGCCACGGGCTATGATCCCTTTTTTGGAGACCGGGTCACTCCGGGCGTGGGGGTGACCGCTTCGGTGAGCGGGCTGGGCCCTTTTGATGCCGTGGTATGCACGGAAGCGGTTGAACACTTCAGAAGTCCCGGGACGGAATGGGGCCAAATGGTTTCGTTAATCCGCCCGGGTGGCCTTTTGGTGGTGGTGACAAGCCTGGTGCAGCCGGGGCGCGACGTGTCTTCCTGGCATTATGCCACGGATCCCACGCATGTGGTGTTCTATTCCGAATCCACCATTCGCTATATCAGCGAGCGATGGGGGCTTGCCCTGATCGCCTCCAATGGTCGCAATGCAGTGGTTCTGCGCACCCCCGTTCAGGCTTAACCGTACAAGGACTTTTCCAGGGCTTTTCTCATGACCTCCACCGCCGCCGGGGTATGGGTCCAGATAGTGAAGGCTTCGGCCCCCTGATGGAGGAGCATTCCTAATCCGTTGACCGCCTTGGCCCCGCCTGCGGTGGCCGCCCGGGTGAAGCAGGTCTCCGGCCGGTTATAGACGAGGTCAAACGCCAGTTGTCCCGCCCTGAAAGAGGAGGGGAGCAGGGGACAGACATCTTCCGCTTTCATTCCTACGGGGGAGGCCTGGATAATCAAGTCAGCCTGGTGCGTTTTTTGCATCCATTCTTCCGGCGTCGTCCCCGCCATTTCAATGTGAGTGGTGGGGGCCAAGGTGTTGATATCACGGGCCAGGTTCTGGCAGCGGCTTTCATCAATGTCAGCCAGGATCAGGCGCCCGGCTCCTTCACTGGCCGCCGTAATCGCCACGGCGCGTCCTGCTCCGCCACAGCCCATCACAAAAAGGGTTTGTCCCTTGACCGGATAGGAGAAGGCTTCCCGGATGGCCATGAGAAACCCTTTACCATCGGTATTGTGGCCCCGTAAGCCCTGGGGCGTAAATTCAACCGTATTGACGGCCCCGAGGCGACGCGCCGAGTCATCCAGGTCGGCCAGTCCTTTGAACGCGACTTCTTTAAGGGGCACGGTGAGGTTGACCCCGCCGAACCCCATGGCTTTCATGGCGGGCAGGACCGTCAGCAGGGCGGCGGGGGCCACATCGAATGCCAGATAAATGGCATCCAGCCCGAGCGCTTCGAAGGCGGCATTATGCATCACGGGCGACAACGTGTGGCCAATGGGATGGCCCAGCACGGCGAAGGGTTGGGTGTGTCCGCTCAGGGCTTTCATAGGGACGTCCCTGCGACGTGTTTAATGGTGGCGTGGGTGGCCCGGTTGAATAATATCCGGTTTACGCAGGAAAGATAGGCTTTGGTGCCGGCCTCAACAATATCCGTGCTGGCCGCTTTGGCGCTGATGATGTCGTCACCAAAGGCCACGCGCAGGGTGACCTCACCCATGGCATCCTTACCAACCGAGATGGCCTGCAACGAGAAATCGAGCAGCTGTCCCTTGACTTTGGTAATGCGGTCAATGGTTTTGAGCGCGGCATCCACCGGTCCGTCCCCGCATCCCGCATCCTGAGCAATCTCCTTGCCGCGTTTTAGGCGGACGGTGGCGGTGGGTACGGTGACGGTCCCGGCCGAGACATGCAGGTAATCCAGGACATAGGCGTTTTCGATCACGTCCATCTGGTCCCGGGCGATGGCCAGGAGGTCGTCGTCGTAAATGTTCTTCTTTTTATCCGCGAGTTCAATGAAACGATGATAGGCGTTTTCAATTTCGGGATCAGTTAGTTTGATACCCATTTTGGAGAGCTTGTCGCGAAAAGCGTGTCGCCCGGAATGTTTGCCGAGGACGAGGTCGGATCCCTCGATGCCGATATCCTCGGGGCGCATGATTTCGTAGGTCGTGCGCTCCTTGAGGACTCCGTCCTGGTGGACGCCCGACTCATGGGCGAAGGCGTTGGCCCCCACAATGGCTTTATTACGTTGCACGGTCATGCCGGTCATCCGGCTGACCATCCGGCTGACGCGGAAAATTTCCCGGGTTTCGATGGCGGTGTGGAAATTGAAGTAGTCCTGGCGTGTACGGATAGCCATGACGATCTCTTCCAGCGAGGTGTTTCCCGCCCGTTCCCCGAGTCCGTTGATCGTGCACTCTATCTGGCGGGCCCCGGCTCGGACGGCGGACAGCGAATTGGCCACCGCCATTCCGAGATCGTTGTGGCAGTGGACCGAAATGATGACCCCGGGAACCTGCATTTTCACACGTCCGGATACATATCCGATCATGTTGCCGTACTCCTCCGGGATGGCATACCCGACGGTGTCCGGGATGTTCAGGGTAGTGGCACCGGCTTCGGCCACGGCGGTATAGAGATCCACAAGATACTCCCGGTCGGAGCGGGTGGTGTCCTGGGCGGAATATTCCACATCATCGGTGAAAGATCGCGCAAATTTCACCGCTGCGACGGACCGTTCAATATTCTGGGCCCGTGTCATCTTCATGATATTTTCAAGATGGATATCACTGCCGGAGCTGAAAGTATGGATCCGTCGTTTGGCAGCCGGGGCAATGGCCAGGCCGGCTCGCTCAATATCTTTTTCCTTGATCCGGGCAAGGGCTGCAATCGTAGGGCCCTTGATGGTCTCCGCGATCTGGTGGACGGCATCAAAATCGTCCGGGGAGGCGATCGGGAAGCCCGCCTCAATCACGTCTACATTCAGCGCCGCAAGGGCGCGGGCAATCTCCAGTTTTTCGCGTTGGTTGAGGCTGCACCCCGGTGCCTGCTCACCGTCCCGGAGGGTTGTGTCAAAAATTATAATCCGATTTTCATTAGTCATTGTGCTCATCGTTGTCTCCACCTGTTTACAGCCTTTGCATTATAGTTAACCCGACAAAAAAACCCACCGCTTTTTTCGCGGTGGGTTGCTTTCAACTCTGAATGATTCCAGTTAGATGCGCCCGTTCCACCGCGTGCCGCGTGCCAGTACAAGCAGGCAGACCCCGTCGAGTCGCAGCAGAGTGCTGTGAAGGGCCGGAACTGAGGCGATGGAGGTCCTGTCATTCATCTAGCCATAAATCTGTCAGAAAAAGAGGGCTGCCGTCAATGGTGTTTTTGGTGCTAGGGTCGCTTGACTGGTTTGACGATTAGGCTATTATCGTAACCCTCGATCTACTGTATGAGTGCGTCCACGAAAAAGGAGCGGTAAAATGAACAAACGTCTGCTTAACGGAATAGGGCTGATCTTGGTTGCTGTGGCCGTCTCGTCGTGTGGGCCTAAAGCCGGCCTGGATATCAGTCAGATTGTGTCGGAGGCCAGACAGTTGGCGGCGGAAGGGCAAGTGGATCAGGCCTTAGCCAAACTGGAATCATTTTATAATAGCCGGTACTACAGAGAGGCACAATCGGAGTTCCTGAGGGGCCTGATTCAAATTGAACTGATGGCCGATCGCATGGAGTCCGCTCAGAAGCGTTTTATGACCGTGGCCTCGAAATCCCCGGCTGTGGCCGCGCCCGCCTCCGGCTTGATTGAGAGTGCGTTGATTGATAAAAAAGAATTTCAGGGGTTGATGGCCTGGTGTGTCAGTCTGGGAGCCTATCCATTAGGGGATGCGGCGTTAACGGATACTGCGAACCATCACGTGATGGCGCTTTCCGCCCTGGGGCGGACCGGGGAATTGGACCGGGTGATCGCCAGTTATATGCCCCGGTTGTCAGAGTCTGCGGCACTTGGGTTAGTGAATGGCTATTTCTTTGCCGCATTAAAGAATCAGCAGTGGGAACGTGCGGTCAGTTTGTTGAACGTGCTGGAGACGACGCTGAAGGACTCGCCCGGAAAACGTATCGCTGGCATCAGTTTCACGTTAAGGTTGGTTTTGGCCAGGGATGGCTGGAAGGCGGCGGATGATTATTTCCGCGGGGTGGTCGCGACATTGCCGGACAGCGAGGCCGCCCGTAACCTGCGTGTGGTGGGGGAGGCCGAGGTCACGGCCAATGCGTCCGGTGCTGCCGATGCCCTCTATGAGGCGTGTCTGGTGGATGACCCGGCGAGGCCTCTGTTGAGGGAGGCCTCCGCGGTCGGGTGGGTAAATATTCAGGGAAAGCGCAGGAGTCCGGTTGAATTGATCCGTCGGTTGACGGTGCTGCAAGCGAAGCACATGCCCGTGGATCTGATCGTGAACCTGATTTCGATGAATTATGCGGGCCTGATCCCGGGAGGGACTCCGGCTACTTTCGATGCCTTGAATCAGTTATGTAACTCGCTACGGGGGAGTACACAGGCGGAAGTCTACTTGCGCCAGTTGGATGGGATTCTATTGGACATCAGTTATTTCCGGGAGGATTACGAGGGCTCCCTCAAAATTATTGAACGCGGGCTGATCCTGGAAGATCCGGATAAAAAGGCATTGATGATCACCAAGGTCAATGCCCACATTGCCCTCAAGAAAGGCGACTACCCGGGTGCGATTGCCCATTTCCGTAAATTCATGGAAATTATTGCGAAAGAGAATGCCGAAACCATTGATCCGATTGAGCAGATCCGCGTTACCCCTGACATGATTCTTGGATTGAATGCCCGTCGTATTGGTGACCTCTGGGGAAAAGCAGGAAACAGTGGCGAAGCGGCCAAAGCCTATGCGGAGGCTCGGCAGCATTATGCGAATGCCTTGAAGAAATTTCCTGATTCCTCTACCGGTGAAAACAAGAAGATCATACGGGAACTCAATGAGATCCCGCAGGGGTGAGTCGCGGGGCCCCCCCTATGGTTATTTCGTAAGCGTCTTCAGCATGTTAATCAGGGATTGGCGAAGGGGTTTAGTCTTCTGGATAAAAGGGCCGGAGTACTGCTCGAGCCAATTCATTCCCTCCTGATATTGCCGCTGGTCTTCAAATTGGCTGACGCGCAGCCGGATGGCCTGTTCTGCATCATCCAGTGGTGCCGCCATCGCCAGATCCATGGCGCGAACCTGCCGTTGCAGGTCAGGAACCCAGCGTGGTGCCTGGGTTTCAGCTAAGGCGAGCAATCTTAAATAGCGGTCATAGATTTCTTCATGTTTATCGGGATAGAGCCGGGCAAACTTCCTCGTCTCCACCAGTAGTGTCATGAACGGGTTGGAGGCGGTAACCGGTGGAGTGGAGGCCGGGGTAGGCGATGCCACGTCCCTTGGGCTGCTGCTTGCAGGAGCGGGCCGGAGGGGGGGCTGAAAGGGGGCGAGCCGGGGGGGTGGGGCTGAAGTGTTTTCCCGGGCCAAGAGGGCAACGAGGATGATCAGCGCTGCGCCCAGCAAGAGGGTGATGCTTAACATAATGCCGAAATAGTCTTTCTTCCGCGGGGGCAGTCGACTGGGATAGAGCGATTTGACCGGCTTGGGTTTTGTGTGAACGGTCAGTTTGGTAATATCGGAGGGCGGAAGCCGGATCAAGACCGAATGGCTTTTCATTGGTTTTTGTTGAGCCAATGTTTTTTGGAAATTCAGGGATTCCAGGATTTTAATCAGGTAGTCCCAATCATCAAAACGCTCTTGCGGATCATGCGCCATCAGAATTTCAAGGAGCCAGACAAACTCATCAGGTAGATCAGGTCGGAGTAGACGGGGATCGGCCAGGGAGGGACTTTGGTGGCGGGCGGCCACTTCCCCGGCGTTCAAACAGGCAAAGGGCGGGGAGCCGGTCAGCATATGGTACAGCGTGGCGCCCAGCGCATACATGTCCGCCCGGTGGTCCATGGTGTCAGAAGTGGATAATTGTTCCGGACTGGTAAACCCGGGGGTGCTGGCAACAAACTCCTTCAGCGAAAGACCGGGCGGACGCACCTTGCAGAGGGGCGAGAGTGCCATATGGGCGAGATGGATATTTCGGTCTGGCGTCAGAATAATGTTCCGCGGGGTGATCTGGCCGTAAATCAGGCCATGCTCTTTCCAAAGCCATTCCAGAATTCGGCTGATCGAAATGGCCAGATTAATGGCCGCCTTCAGGTCGATTGCGCCGTCTGTCCAGATGCGCTCCTCAAGGGTGATGCCGACGGGTGGGGCGCTGGCGGCAAAAAAAGTCCCGTTGCTGCTGCGGCCAGCCTCAAGCACTTTGATCACATTGGGTTGACGCACCTGCATCCATTGTTTCAAGCCGGCCAGGTAATAATCAGCGGCCGGTCCGCGTGAAAAGGTGGTGGCGGAAAAGGTCTGGAGTTTGATTGATGAATGGTCCTGAGGGAGTTCTGCAAGGTAGGTCTCCGCATTCCCGCTGGCTTCAATCCGCTGAAGGAGCCGGTAGCCGGCCAGTACGGTGCCGGTTTTAAGATGTTGGGGGCACAGCCGGTTGATGGAGCCGCATCGGGGGCAGAACAATAGCGGGGCGGGTTGGGGGGTAGACCGTTTAATGTCCATTCCGCAGTGATTGCATATAAAAAACAAATGCATGCTCGTTCCTTTAAAAGGGGATAGGCCCTCAGGGCCCCCGGTCGGCTGGAACTGCTTTCCCTAACCATTGTCCACGGCTGAATCCCTGCCCCTGGATGGCCTTGGCGAAAGAAACTTTTTCGTCCACCTGCACAATGCGGAGCAATCCGATCCGGTGTCCGGGCATTAAGGTGAGAACGTCACCGGTGGCGGGATCCGTTACCGGTTCCGCAGGGCCGCGGGCAATATAGTCCGTGCCTTCCCTGAAGCCCCGGTCTTTCCCCCCGTTCAACAGAATGGCGCCGTTCTGGACGCAACTGATCATTGGGCGCCAGGGATTCGGCGGCATATCCTTGATAATCTGGGCTACGCCGCCTTCAATGGCACGTGCGGTGGCTTGGCCGAGGGGCGTGGCGAAAAAAACTTCTCCGCCGAAGGAGACCCCCTCATAGGTGGCTTTGGCGAAGGCTTCATGCGTCCGGACCAGCCCCGTGCTTTGGACTGAACTCAGGATCTGTCCGCTCTCAACATCGATGAGGGTGAGTGTGAGCGAAACGCGGGCCGTCTGGCTTCGCCCCAGCAGAAAGAAACTGCGGATATAGAAGGTCAGCCCGCTCCCGCCGGTCTGGGAAAAATCCGTGATGACCCCCCGGATCAGGTATTGGGCATTTTTCATCCGGCCGGTAGGGGTTTTTCCCTCAAAGCGGAAAAGAGCACTTTGCTGGCGCTGGAGTTCACTGGTGATATTTTCGAAATGCTGGCGCTCGACGACGACAAAGTTGCGCGACAATACCAGTTCGGATACCAGGAGATCCGCCATGCCGTCGCCCAGTCTCCATTGTCCCTCAAACCCGGCACGGTTTTCAAACGAGGTGACCGCTACGACGGGGGCATGTAACTCCTCCGGCAGGGACGGAGTGGACCGGACGTGTGTCGAGTTGCAGCTTGTGAGGCCCAGCAGGGTGACCAGTCCTGCCAGACTGGCGGAAATCAAATTAACGCGACAACGAGAAGCTTTCATAGATACGGGTATCTATAACCATCCGGACCGTATAAATCAATGCTGTCTTCTGTTTTGCCTTGGACTGTCCGGGCAGACACCGTTTGACGGACCTCAATTGAGACGGTAGCATTCCCGGCCATTGTGCAAGACGAAATTGATTTTCATGAGAAGCGCCCGACCCCTCCTCCCGATGGCGGCGTTCTTGAAATCCTGAAGGGGACCGTTAACCGGGTCCTGTATTGCTCTACGGATACCGGATATTGCGTATGTGGGGTCATTCCCCGGGATAAAGATGTCAAGGACGAGGTGATGGTGGTCGGGAATGCGCCCACCGCGGTTGAGGGAGAAACGATTGAAGCCGAGGGCCGTTGGACCCATCATTCGAAGCATGGCCGGCAGTTTCAGGCGACCCGCATCGAATGTCATGCTCCCGTCACCATCGCAGGTATTAAACGGTACCTGTCGAGCGGGATGATCAAGGGAATCCGGGCAGGACTGGCCGATCGTCTGGTGGAGGCCTTCGGGAAGCGGACCCTTGAGATTATTGATAAAGAACCCTTTCGGCTACAGGAGGTGGCTGGCATCGGGGCCAACCGGCGTGAGATGATCAAGGAATCCTGGCGGGAGCAGAAGGCAATCCGGGATATCATGGTGTTTCTCCAGTCCCATGAGGTGGGTACCGCCTGCGCCATGCGGATTTACAAGCAATATGGCGAGCAGGCTATCAGCGTCGTGCGTGAAAATCCCTACCGGCTTTGCTACGATGTCTGGGGCATCGGATTTAAAACGGCCGACCGGGTCGCCCTGAGTCTGGGGGTGCCTCCGCATTCCCTGAACCGGGCCCGGGCGGGCATTCTGTACATTTTGCAGACCATGTCGGAGGAGGGACATTGTTTTTGCCCGCGCGAAGATCTCATTCCCGCAGCGGAACAGATGTTGGAGATTCCCGGTGATATCCTGAAGGAGGCCATTGCGCAAGGAGTGGGGGATGGCACTCTGGTGGATGAGCGCGGTACGGTCTATTTGATGCCGTTATATCAGGCGGAAACCGGAGTGGCCGAGTCTTTGGAGCGGTTGCTGGACACCCATGTGTCCCATCCCCCCATCCAGTTTGACAAAGCCCTGTCCTGGGCGGAGGAGCAGATGGGAATTGGATTTGCGGCCGCCCAGCGGAGCGCACTGGAAATGGCCTTGTCCCGGAAAGTCTCGATCATTACCGGTGGACCGGGTGTCGGGAAAACAACCATTGTGCGTGCGCTGGTCGATATTTACAACACCCGTAAGTTCGAAATCTGCCTGGCCGCACCCACCGGGCGTGCCGCCAAACGGATGGAGGAATCGACCGGGATCCCGGCCAAAACGCTCCATCGGCTTTTGAAATACATTCCCGGAACCAATCGTTTTGAACATGGCCCTGGCAATCCCCTGAAGGGGGAGGTGTTCATTCTGGACGAAGTCTCGATGATTGATATCCAGTTGATGAATGCCTTTCTGGGGGCGCTGCCGCCCACGGCGACCCTGGTGTTTGTGGGGGATGCGGATCAATTGCCAAGTGTGGGCGCCGGCAACGTGCTGCGGGATATGATTGATTCCGGAGTGATTCCCCTGACCATCCTGGAAACCATTTTCAGGCAAGAGGCCCAAAGCTGGATTGTTCGCAACGCCCATCGGGTGAATAGCGGTCTACCTTTTGAATTCCCGGAAAACGCAGCCCCTTCCGATTTTTTCTTTATCGAATCCGACACGCCTGAGGATGTGATTGCCAAAATGCTGGAACTGGTTTCCTCCCGCATTCCCCGGAAATTCCATTTTGACCCCATGACAGAGATTCAGGTTCTGACGCCTATGCGGCGAAACCAACTGGGTAGCGAAAATCTCAATCCGATCCTGCAGCAGGCGCTTAATCCCGGGGGGGTGGCCATCCGGCGTTTTGGACGAGAGTACCGGGAGGGCGACCGCGTCCTGCAGATCCGCAATAACTACGATAAAGATGTGTTTAATGGCGATATCGGACAGGTCGCCGCGGTGGATCCGGACATACAGGAAGTGATCGTGAATTACGATGGAAGACGGGTGGTGTATTCGGTTGAGGAGCTGGATGAATTGGACCTCGCCTACGCCTGCTCGGTGCATAAATCGCAGGGAAGCGAATATCCGGCCGTGGTCTTGCTGATGACGACGCATCACTTCAAGCTGCTGCAACGGAACCTGCTCTACACGGCCATGACCCGTGGGCGCAAGCTGGTCTGCCTGATTGGCTCCAAAAAAGCGGTAAGCATGGCGATCCGGAACAACCACGTCTCATTCCGGCGAACCGCGCTGAAGGACCGGCTCAAAGGCCGGCTGTAGATCCAAAAAAAGGCAGGCCAGATTCACTGAACCTGCCTGCCCTCTTTTTTTGGTTGCGATATTACCGGCGCGGACCGCGACGGCCACTGCTCCCGCGTGAGCGGGCTTCGCTGACGACGATTTTACGTCCGTCAACATCCTTGCCGTTCATTCCGTTCATGGCGGATTGAGCCGCTTCCACACTGCTCATGGTGATAAAGGCGAAGGTCTTGGTTTCGCCATTACGGGGCGGCACCATGCGAACTTCGCGGACATCGCCGTATTTGCTGAACTGTTTCTGCAGTTCTTCGCCGGAGATATCCTCCGTCAGGTTTCCGATATACAGATCGGGGGAGCGGACCGGGCGATTACTGCCGCCACCATGGGATCCACTGCTACGCCGTCCGCCAAATTTCATTCCGGCAAGAACACCGGCCAAAAAGATGGCTAATCCGATCGCTGATGCGCTGATCCACGACCACATACTCACTGTGCATACTCCATTCATTCTTCTTTTCCTGTTCCTTCTGGGGGTCCGGGGGGTAACGTCGAGAGGTGCGACGTCCTGGCCCGGTCACTTCATCTCGATGAATCCTTCCAGCTTCCGGATGCGCGTTGGATGGCGCAATTTCCGGAGAGCCTTTGCTTCAATCTGGCGGATCCGTTCACGAGTGACGTTGAACTGCTTTCCTACCTCTTCGAGGGTGCGCGAATATCCATCCGCCAGGCCGAATCGCAGGTTAAGAACCTGCTGTTCACGCTCAGTCAGCGTGCCGAGGACGTCTTTCAGACGATCCTTGAGCAAGCTGTAAGCGGTCATTTCGGACGGATTTTCAGCGCCCTTGTCCTCGATAAAATCACCAAAATGCGCGTCATCCCCATCGCCCACCGGGCTCTGGAGTGAAATCGGTTGCTGGGCCATCTTGTAGACGGCGCGCACCCGGTCCACAGGGAGGCTCATGTCTTCAGCCACTTCCTCGGGGGTTGGCTCACGACCCAGCTCCTGGACCAGCTTTTTCTGGACGCGCATCAATTTATTGATGGTCTCAATCATGTGCACCGGAATGCGGATGGTCCGGGCCTGGTCCGCGATGGCGCGGGTGGCAGCCTGACGAATCCACCAGGTGGCATAGGTGCTGAATTTATAACCACGGCGATACTCGAACTTCTCGACGGCCTTCATCAGGCCGGTATTGCCCTCCTGGATCAGATCCAGGAAAGAGAGTCCGCGGTTCATGTATTTTTTTACAATGCTGATGACCAGTCGCAGGTTGGCTTCCACCATTTCGGTGCGGGCGATCATGCCCTTGCGCATGGCGTCTTTAAGCTGCTTGTATTTGGCCACAAATTCGGTGGCATCCAGACCGATGACATCTTCAAGCTTGCGAAGTTTGCGCTGTTCGGCCGCCAGGGCCTCGGCCTGCTTGGGCGACTTCCGCGCTTTGGTATGAAGGTCGATCTGAGACAGGCAGGCCAGGACTTCCTTGTATTCATCCTCGGCCTTGGCCGCCAGCGTCTCGATAATCTTCTGCTTGAAGTAAAGGTTTTCAAAGAGCTCGGAGAGGCGCTTGCGGATTTTCTCCAATTCCTTCTTGGCGTCGGCTTTCTGCGCTACGGTGGACTTGCTTTTGCGGAAGACGGCCGACGCTTCCAGGAGTTTGTCGCGGTTCTTGAGGATTTCCCGCTTCAGGCGGGGCAGGGCCTTGAGATAGGTGTCGCGGCTGTCTACGAATTTGTCCTCAATGACGCGATCAAAACGGTCCCGGCCGGTTTCCAGCCGTTCGGCGGTCGCCAGATACATGTCCGCCGCCACGCCCAATTCGTCAAAAAGCAATCGAACCGAAACTTCGGCGCTCTCAATGCGTTTGCAGATTTCAACTTCCTGTTCGCGGGTGAGCAGGGGAACCTGACCCATTTGGTGCAGATACATGCGGATGGGGTCATCGAAAATATCCAACCGCTCGGCACGGGCCACGGAGGTGGTCTGCTTGGCCGGCTCCTTGCGGAATTTCTCGGCGTCGGAAGCCTCGATGATCTCGATATCCATGCTGCGCAGGAGTTCGAGATATCCCTCAAGTTCCTCCGGATTGATCACGGAGTTGGGAATCATCTCATTGACGTCGTCAAAGGTCAGATACCCCTGTTCTTCGGCGAGTTTGACCAGATCCTTGATCCGTTGGCTGCGCTCTTCCCAGCTCAGGCTTCCGGCTGCAGTTGCGCCCCCTTCGTCCCCGCCGCCATCGGACTCCGTTTTGGGCTCGTTCTCAGGGGAATCTTCAAGCAACGCCCCGCTGGGCGAGCCTTCGGTGATTTTCGGGATGGAGATGGCTTTAAGCTTCCCCTTTTTGACCGGCAGGGGGGCCGGAGGGAGCTTTACTTCTTTCAAAACAGGAGCCGCAACGGGCTTGACCACGTCTGGTTTCTTTTTCGATGGGGAGGACGCTTTTGTTTTTTCAGGGGCTTTCGCTGCGGGGACGGAAGCTTTCTTCTGCTGCTTGTTTGCCTTGTTGACAACCTTAGCCGCCTGTTTTGATGCGGTGACTTTACTCTTCGCCATAGTGTTCCTCGATAACAATCAGACTTCAAATGCCCATAAAAAGGCAGAATACAACGTCGACTGGTCAAATATGTCAGAAGCAGGGGGCGCTGGCAATAACAAAACGGCGAAGGTGTGTTTTAATTGTTTTGATTTGACTTTTCATGAACTTGTCGGCAAAAATTACAAGAGTTGTGTTAGGAATAGTTTTTACCACGTTGAGGGAGACAAATTCTTATGAAGTATATCAATAAAGTGTTTTTGGCCATGATGCTGGTGTCGTTGATGGCTGGGACAAAAGGCGTTGCGCAGGAACAGGATCTTGGATCCCCCACAGATGGCCCCTGGCTGTTTTCCACCCGGGCTGGCGCTGAATTTTCTGATAATCGTGATGGCACGAAAGACAATAAGGAATCCAATGTGGATCTCTTTATCGAGCCGCGTGTTGACTACCGGTTCCGTGATGGAGATCGCACGGTCCTGGATCTGGCGGCATTGCCGATGGTGAAGTGGCATAGCAACCCCCGTGATGCGTCACTGGGTTCCGGACAGAATGATTCCGAGCTTTTCGGGACCGCCATCGCCGAGTTGGCCCATCAGTTGACGCCCCGTTTGTCGCTTAGCATTGGTGATGCCATTACCTATAATGATGATCCGCAGGTCAGTAATGGCGGCGCGAACGTCCGTTACAGCAATAACCACATCTGGAATAATGCCCATGCCGATCTCGGCTATGCGGTGACCGAGCAGTTGAGTGCTGGTGTGGGCGGGACGTACGAGCTCAAGCGGTATTCGGATTCGGTAGTGGCGGATAATGAGGATGAGGATATTGTCACGGCTAATGTGAATGCGAAGTATGCGATGGGGTCCGGCTACAAACTGATCGGTACCGTGGGCGGTTCTCAGTTCAAGAATAAGGCGATTGACCGGACGCGGGGTTCAACCGTGCTGTCCGTGGGCGGCGGAGTTGAGAAAACCTTTACCCCTGATCTGATCGGCAAAGTGATGGCCGGTTATCAGCATGGCGAGTATGAGGACTCGGCCATGGATTCGATTGACACCCCGAACGGTTCTGCGGAGTTGACCATGCGGGCGGCGTCCGAGACCCGTTTCCGTGTGGGTGGCAGCTACGGCCTGTATGCGCCTTATGTGCGGCCCTACTCCATTCAGAAGTTGACCGCCGTCAATGTCGGAGTAGATCATGACGTGCTCAGCAATCGTTTGACGGTCAGCCTGAACGGTCAGTATGGTAATGGCCATTATGATAAAGAGGGCGATCTTCCCAGCGGGAACGATGCCATGGTCATGGTCGGAGTGCGTGCAGACTACCGCTTGAATCGCAACTGGAGCGTGAATGCCGGTTACAGTCTCGAGAACTGGGACTCGGATGTTCGTGAATCGTTCACCCGTAACCTGGTTGATTGCGGCGTTAAGGCCCAGTTGTAAGACTGCCGCCCATCCCGAGTCGACCGCTTCGGTGTCGCGGGGATCATGATGAGTAATTACTGGTGAGGCCCCCCGGGTCTCACCAGTTTTTTCGGAGAGATATAGAAAATGGCTGAAAATACTGAAGAATCCGCTCATTTCATGGACTACTGGCGGATGATCAAATCCCGCATTGAGGTCGTCATTGCGGTCTTTCTGATTGTGGTTACCGCAGGCATTGTCATTACCATGACGCTGCCGAAAACCTATATGGCCGCCACCCGCATCAAGGTGCGGCAGGATACCCCGAATGTGACGCCGTTTTATACGGCTTCGCAACAGCAACAGATGATGTCGGTATATGACATGTATTTTCTCCGCACCGAATTCGAGGTGATTCAGTCCCGGCCGATTCTTTATGCAGTGATCCGGAATTGCCGGCTGCAGGAGGATTTTGGACGGATTTATTCTGACGATGGCGCACCTCTGGATCTCGCAGAAACCTACCGGATTCTGGTGGATGGGATGAAGGTCCAGCAGTATCGGGATACAAATCTGATTGAAGTCCGCATTTTCAGGAGCAGTCGACGCAGCACCAAGGATACGGCGCGGCGAGATGCGGCACGGATTGCGAATGAAATTGCCTCGGTGTACCGCGATTTTCGCATGAAACAGACACGGGAAATTTCCGAACAGGGGGTCACGGCCTTGAGCGAGGCCCTCAAGGCCCAGCAACGCAAAGTGGAACTGGCAGAGGGGCAGCTGGAAGCGATCCGTAAAAATCTTAAAATCAACGTGTTTTCCCAGAATCAGTCGGGAAGTTCAGTGGCCAGTTTGGAGAATGCCAAGTTGGAACGGCTGGAGTTGAACCGGATCGTGGCCCGCAAGGAGCTGCTGGATCACGAAACGCGGCTGAAGCAGATTGAGAATCTCAAAGGGTCGGATCTGCTCTATTCCTCGGCGTATGTCATTCAGGATCCCACCTTGACTACCCTGCGGCAGCAATTGACCGAGGCGGAGACCAATCTCAAGCGTAAACAGGAAATGTTCGGGGAGCGCCATCCGGATGTGGTGGGAGCGGCGTCCGTGGTCAATGACCTGAAACGGAAAATTGAAGAGACGCTCAAGGGGCAGCTCCTCGGGTTGCAAACCAGTTACGAGATCGCAAAACGGTCGTATGAAGCGGCCGATCAGGATCTGGTTGACGCCAAGAAAAGCGACATCAGTGCCCATAGCGAACAGTATCTGCCCTTTAATAAACTGGAGAGCGAAGTCCAGCGGCAACGCCAGATGCGGGACACTTTGGAGACCCGTCTGGTGCAGGAAAGTATCGGGATTGATCTGCCGCGCACTCCCGTCGAGGTGGTGGATCCCGCTGAAGTGCCTTCGGAAAATGAGCCCGTGAGCCCTAAAATGGTATTGAATGTGATTTTAAGTATTGTCATGGGGCTAGCGTGTGGCATCGGTCTGGTGTTCTTTATCGAGTATGTGGACACCTCGGTCAAAACGGTGGACGACATCGAGAAATTTATCGGCTCCACGATTATTGGCATCATTCCGCAAAAGGTGCGCCCGCTACCAGATGAAGGGGCCGACAGTCCCCATGCCGAGGCCTATCGCGTGCTGCGGATGAACCTGGAGCTATCCAAGAAGTTGGGTGGCGGGAATACGATGTGTGTGACGAGCGGGGGTGCAGGCGAAGGGAAGTCTCTGACCCTGTTCAATCTCGCGTATATCTGTTCCCAGGCCGGAAAAAAAGTTATTGTGATTGACTCGGACATGCGCCGGCCAACCCAGCATAAAATGTTCAAGGTGTCCAATAAGACGGGGCTGGCCGATGTGCTGCTCGATAAGGTCGGTATCAATGACGCCATTGTTATGAATGCGGTGGGTACGGTGGATTTCATGCCGAGCGGAAAACTTCCCTCGGTCGCTCACGGTATTTTAAGTGCGCAGCGGCTGCGCGCCCTGATTGATCAGCTCAAGACCCGTTATGATTATGTTTTTTTTGACTCGCCGCCGATTATGGGGGTGAGTGATGCCGCCATCCTGTGTAGTGAAGTCGATGGCGTATTGTTGGTCATCCAGCATCGCACGTATCCCCGGGCGGTTTCCCTGCGCGCGAGGACCATGGTGGATAATGCCGGGGGAAATCTGCTGGGGGTCGTCCTGAATAATCTGAATGTCACCCGCGATTATTACTATTATCACAACGCCTATTATAATTACTCATACGGGACCCCTCGGGACCGGCGTCAGGAAAAACTGGATAAGGCGTTAGTTGCTCCCACCACCATGCCGAAAGAGAACCAGGTGACGAAAACGTGATGAACAGCTTACTAAAGACGGTCGGGATGATGGGCGGTGCGCTAGTCCTGATGATGTTGGCCGGGTGTGTGACGGGACCCCGCTCAGTGGCCGGAGTGGATCCGTATCGCCCCCAGTTGCAACGCACCATCACGCCACCCCCGTCACGGGCGGCCAAACCTGAGAAAACAGAGGACCTGCGTGAGCGGGTCACTACGGCGCCAACGGGCACCAATAAGGCGTGGGCCGCTGTGATGGAGCAGACCGAGCGCGTCCTGCGTAAAGGGGACCGCATTCAGGTGACCATCTATGCCCCGCCCGAGCCGTTTAGTTGCCCGCATGTCGTGGACGAGGAGGGGCGGATCAATATTCCGTTGATCGGGACGATGGAGGTGGCGGGAAAATCCTGCGGTGCCGCCCAACGGTTGATTGAAAAGGCCTATATTGATCAGCAGATTTACAAGACGGTCACGGTGATTATTGTGCCGCCTGAAGGGGAGTATACCGTTTCCGGTGAGGTAATCCGTCCCGGGCCGTATCCGCTAGGGCGGGATCAGACGTTGATGCAGGCGTTGTCCCGCGCGGGGCGTTACACGGAATATGCGGATCAACACCGGGTGTTCCTGCTGAGAAACAACGAGCGTGTGGAAATCAATGTGGATGAGGTCCGTGACGGGAAGCGGAAGGATATTGTCATTATTTCAGGCGATGTGGTCGAAGTTCCCCGCTCCAGATGGTAATGGGGGGTGTTGAAAGACTTGACTGGGTGAAGGACCTGATGAATAATTGAAACAGTTTTCACATGTATTGTAGAAACAGGGTCAAAACGGAGGAAATGAAGTATGAAGAAATTAATGGCGAGCATTTTGGTGGCGGGAATAGCTTTGGTACCGATTCTTGGGATGGCAGCGGACGCTCCTGCGCCCACCCCTGTGCAGCGGGCAATAAAGTCTGCCGCTGACGCTGACTTGATTTATCAGCAGGCCCAGGCTCTGATGATCAAGGTGCAGAAGGAAGCCGATTTGACTGCGGCGGCGGCGGCCAAGGCGAATGAGGATTTGAAAATCGCTGTTGCGTCCGGTGACAAGGAAAAGATTAAGACGGCCAACGCGGCATTGAGAAAGGCCCGGCATGAGGCGGATGAGGCGGCCCGCAAGGCCCGTGAATTGGCCCAACAGCTTGAGCGGTTGAGGTTGATCGCAGAAAAAGCCAAACAGCAGGTCGCTAAGGCTGCGTCCACAGACCCCAAGGTAGCGGAACAGGCGGCGGATGAGGCCGAAGCATTGGCCGCGCGCGCCGCTCGCATCGGAAAGACCATCGAGGAGATTTTGAAGCCGCGTCCCCGGATCGAGATCATCGGGGTTACGATTCCTTCCACGACCACCAGTACCACACAGCCGTCGCCGACCCCTGTCGGAAACCGTGGCTGACGGAATGGAAATGTAGGATTCGGGAAAGCCCCTCCATGATGGACGGGGCTTTCTTTTTCAGGTGCTATGAAGGTGTATGAACGTATCCGCGTGGATCAATGGTTTCTGGCAACACTAGGGGTCCTGCTTCTGGGCCTCGCGTCCGCAGGCATTCTGCATGGCCTCCGGGCCTCCATGGCCGCACGGTTAGCCTGGGAAGGCCAATACGGGGCTTCTCGTACAAATGTGGAGCAAGTACTGGATCAGTGTCGCCGTGCCTTTGTCCTCTATCCCTGGAACTATTATTTCAGTATTTTCGCGGCTGAACTTGCCTACTATAGGGCCGATGAAGTCCAGGGGGACTTCCGGAAGGAGCGGTTGCAGCAGGCCCAGCTCTGGTGTGAACGAGGCCTGATGCAGAACAGATACCGGAGCCAACTGCGCCGCCTGAAAACCCGTTTTTTATGGGAGCAGTCGCCCGCTGAAGCCATCGCTTATTGGGAGAGCCATACCCGGTGGCAATTCTGGGAGCCCTATAATCATGAAACGCTCGCCGGTCTATATGCGAAATATGGGGAATTTGACAAAGCCGGTCGCGAACTTAACCTGATTAAGCAATTTCCCGCTTATGATGCAACCCGGGCTTTAATTGAAAGTGAGAAAACATTTTGGGCTGAATAGACCAAGAGAGAAGGGGAGTGGGGCGAATGACGGGGCTCGAACCCGCGACATTCAGAATCACAATTTGAGCTCCACTTTGAAATAGGCGTATTTATTGGCCTTTTTGCGTGTTTTGATCCGCGAGAAAGGGCATGAAACCGGGGGGGACGTAGCAAAGTCGTAGCAGGGAAAGGGCGTTTTCCTTGTGTCTTTTCAGGTGGTGCACAGGGCTGGAATGGGTATTGAAAAACCTTAAAATTTCAATAGCTCGTTTCAATTCACCGCCCCCGCTCAGGCATTTACTGCCACCACTTAAACCAGGCATACCACGAGGCCGTGACGCCGATGAACCGGGTGCCGGCCTGTAGGGCCGACATCCGGTAGGCCCTCTGGGTCCGGTAGAACCGGGCATTTGCTTCCCACCCGCCGTGACCTGTCTGCCAGTCGAAGTCATGCCGCAAGCACGGCGGAAAGTACTTCGTCGGCCAATACATCTCGGAGACACAGGTGCAGCCATCACATTTTTCAAACCAGTCCCAGGACTTGGAGTCCAAGGCTTCCCGGATCAGACACTGAATGTCGCGGGGCACGCTTAGAACGTCAAAGGATTCGATAATGCGGTGATACTCGGTCGCACGGTCCAATCCGCCCTCGGTCGCCCCGCCTGAGGTCTCCCGGGGCATCTTTCGCTTGCCAGAACAGCCGCACGGAGGCTTCTTGAGTAATTCAGAGCTCATCAGTCATTCTCCTTATGCCGGATGCAGGGCCGTTCTTTCAAATTGGCCGCCAGTCTCATGATAGCGTCCGACAACTTATCCAACCGCTTCCCGAACTGGCACCCCTGGCAGTAGATGATCCAGACACAGAAACAACAGACCGCGCCCAGGACGGCCACCAGTGGCCATCTCCCAATCGCATCGAGACTTTCTGAATCCGGGAGAGCGGCCGCCGTCGTCGCCCCCAACGCCGCGCCACCTGCCACTATCGCTTCAAGTTTCCCTATCATTCTCAGGCCCTCCTAATACTTTGCCCAAAACTCAATCTTCATTCCCCGGACATACCCGTAACCGCCCGCCGTTCCCCCACCGGGCGAATTCGTTGGTACCACCCAGTACTCCATCTCAATCAGCCCGCTGTCCGGGGCAGGGGCATAGGCTGTGAGGGTCGCCATTGAAAGGTTGGTGAGGGTGGTGCTGGCTTGGAACAAGCCGCTGGTTGCGCAGGTCCATGCTTTCAGGCCGCCCTCGCGCCACCGGCATGCCATGGCGTAGGTGCCGGTCTGGGAGTGGTAGGTGAACCACTGGAAAGTTACGTTCGACGAGTAACCCAAGGGAGCCGGGCACGAGATCGGTCCGGCGTACTCGGTCTTTGTTTTGTCATGCTTGGTGAACACCGCCCCGCCATTCGAGTTGGTCAGGTTCTCCGTCGGGCAGGTGTAGAGATAGTCAGCCGGGATCCACCCATAATGGTTCGTCACGCTTCCCATGGATGCAGCCACCACGGTGCCAGTCGGGGTAGGGGTCACAGTGATATTGTTTCCGGCCCGGATCGGCAGGTTGGTCAACCAACCCAAATATGTCGTATCGCTGGTCCACTCAGCCGGGGCCCCGTCAATTACCCAGTGCTCCGGCTTATGCTTCTTCCCGCCCTCCGCAAGGCAGAGGAACGAGGCAAGAATCAGACCGCTAAAAATCAACGCTGCGTATTTCACTTCAGTTCCCTTTCCTGATGATTTGCACCTGTCCGTTGGTCACAGTGCTACTCAACTGCAGGGCATCTCCATACTCAAACGGGAAGTCCGCCTCCGGAATCCAGACGACCGTGCTGGCATTCGTCACGGAGAGACTGCCAATAAGGTAGGTGTTTCCCTGGCTCAACCGGGAAACGGTCAAGGCGGCATTCGTTGCTGTCGTGAACTTCCACAGTACGACCTCCGGTATCCACATGCTGTTGGCCTGCTGGTTCGTCACAGCGACCGTTGATCCGCTCAAAGGATAGGTTTGTGCCCAGGGAGCCGCGTAGGCCACGCCGGCAACCAAAAAAAGCCCTAAGATTGTGAAGATGTTGCGTTTCATGGTAACTCCCAGTCATCAAGGTCGCCCAATATCTCCATCAAGGACGTTTGTTGCTGTCCCAGCCACGAAAACCAACTGGGTGCCGTTCAAGATCATGAATTTACCCACCGACCCCAGTCCCAGCGCCTGCCCAGCCGTCAGCACTGCATCCCCCTTGTGCAAAGCCTGAGCATCGCCGGAGAACTCAAAGGCCCCCATGTCAACTCGGCCCCCGGCCGGATAGACTCGCCTCTGGCCGTCGAAGTCAACGGCCCCGGCAGTCCAGAACCCGTTAGTGCCGGCATTGACGCATGGCGAATTTGGGCGCAGCCGGTAATCACCGTTGGCCGCATCCACGAAGAGGGGCTCGGCATCGACATTTCCGACCCCGTTCATCGGGTAGTAACTCCCAAGGGAGTAGTAGATCGCGCTATCCCAATCGAATTCACTGTTCCCCGATGAAATGCAATTGTAGAGGGTGCAGTAGAACACGGATCCTGCGGCGCCCGCGTTGTCTACCATGGTGCAGTTGTACAAGGTGCAGAGAGTTGCTCCCGCAGTATCGCTCTGGTTCCCAATCAACAAGCAGTCATAGAGAGTGCAGGCAAAGGCTCCACCGCCCCCGCCATAGCCCGTATTCCCCGAGAGGGTGCAGTGATACAGCGTGTTTGAATAGGCCCCGCCTGCCGTGAAACCAGTGTTCCCGGCCAGTACACAATTCGAGAGTGACCCGCCGGAAACGCCGCCTACATTCACCCCATAGGTGCCACCGTTTGTCACGGTCATCCCGATCAACCAGGCTTTCTCCGCCATGTACACGCCACAAATGGTTGGTGTGCCCTGGATAATCGTGTCGCTTGGCCCGTTCACGCTTCGGACAGTAATGGCATTCGTAATGGCCACCCGGCTTGTCATGTCCCCGGCAGTCCGGCTCCCGGCCGCATAGACGCCGTTCGTCACCCACACGGTTTCGCCTTCAATAGCCACATCAACCGCCGCCTGGATATTGGTGGCCGCTGTTGCCCAGGTCGTATAAGGGCTCACATGCGCCCCAGCCAGCGAGACATAGCGGCTGTCCTTCACCCCATGTACCCCGGCGGAAAGCCCGGAATGCGCCGCTATCGCGGCGAGCGCATTCGTGTCGAACTCCCGGAGGTTGGTCAGCCCATCACCCCGCCCAAAGAACCCGGTGCCGGTGGCCCAGACGGATCCCGCCGTCACTGACTTGGTTCCATGCGACGCATTATCATCACCCACGACAATGGACTGACAATTGCTGGCCGTCCCGGCCCCCAGCAGGATCGAGGCATGGGCGACATCCGTGATGACTGCCTTTTGGCCGCCAGAGAGATTCCCCAGAAGCAGTGATCCTTTTCCAAGATTCGTCACGGCCGCCAGAGGCCCGAAGGAACCAAGGATAAATGCCCCGTCACCGTTCAGATACATCTGCCCGTCATTTTTGCCCCGGAACTGAGAACCCGGCCCGCCAATCCAGAGCCATCCGGCATTGTCACCGGCAAATTGGTAGGAGTTTCCATTGGTGACAATGGTCCCGGTGTTGTTTCCGCTCATGGGTTCATAGGTCGTGAAAGTCTGAATCACAAACCCTTGCTGAGTCGGGTTCAACCACCCGGCCAGACAAGTTCCGATTCCAGCCACTGCAATTATCCCCAGAGTAATCGTTATCTTTTTCATTCTGACGCCTGAATCCTGAAAACTGACTTCTGTGAGTACAGAGGAGTCCCGCCATCACCAATCGTATCCACCGCCCTGATCTTTCCCGTCTGGACCATTCGCAGCCACACATTTGCCTGGGTGATCAGGCTGTAGACCTCCGGGGCGAACTGCACGCCCATCTCCATCCCCAGGTTGAAGATCACCATGTCCAAGGCATGCCGGAACCCGGAAACCGGCACCATTGTGATGTCGGGATCCATCACGTACCAGGGGTAGACCGCCACGGCCTCGCGGAACATGGTGACGGTTTCCGACACGATCTCGGCCAGCCGGTTGACCTTTGTCGGGTTCGCGTCCACCCAAGACCGGTACAGGTTGCCCATGTCCGTCGGCAGGGCATTCAGCACCGTCTCAACCGTCAATTCTTTCCATCCGCTCACCAGTCACCCCGTATACCAAAGCGGGGACCTGGATTTCTCCAGGCCCCCCCCGTTTCCCATAATCCAGCCTTACTCCACGGCGACGTTCATCCGCACGCAGGCCGTGCTGTTCGTCACCTTCACGTCTTCAGACCAGTCAAACTTCGCCACCTCGACGCGGCCGTCATCACGCATGTAGGAGCCCGGCACCATGAACTTGTTCATGAGACGGAAGGTCTTCATGAAACTGGGGTCACGGCGACTCGGCGCATCCTTCCGGGCGAAGATCAGCACTGCGGTATCCAGCAGGAAGTTAATGTCCTGCGCCTTCCCCTCCGGATTGGCGTCATAGATCATGTAGGAGGTGCGGACATCCGGCGTCCCGATGAACATCTGACTGGCCGATTGCTCCGTCGGTACCGCCAGGCCCAGGTCGCTCTTGTTTCGTCCATTCCCCACGACGAACCGGCCTCGAACCTTGGCCTGATTCTTAAAGATCTTCCAAGCCGAGGCCCCGAACAGGATTCCCACCCCCATGAGACTGCCGTACTTGGCCGCTTTGATTACCGACAGGATGGCGTCATCCACGTCAGAGATGGGATCCGCCGCATCATTCCAGGTCATCCCCGTCCCGGCCCCTACGGCCGCCAGGGCGGCGTCAATGACGGCCTTCTCATGGGACAGGGCAGCCACCTCAGCGACCGCCGTGGCGCCTTCCCGGAGCATGTTCTCCAGTCCTTCAGCCTCTAACTGCTCCAGATTATCCACCGGATAATCCAAGGCATGTGGCTCGCAGTTATAGGTGGCATCGGTCGCCTCGAACCGCAACTCCGACGCCCGACCACCCATTGTCCGCAGGGTATTGGGGAGATGAAAACGATTCTTCTCCGTGTAGGATTTAAACCGCCCCACACTGGTTGCCACTTCGATAGTCGGGGCCAGAAAATCTGCCACCGGCATAATCGCGCTTTGTGCCGCACCCTGGGCGAACTCGCGCAGGGTAGGGGACGCACTGATATCACTCAATCTGCTCATACTGTTTATTCCTTATTAGAAACTGCTCACTGTTTACTGCCAACTGTTCACCGGATCGTCACTCTCCCGCGACGACGATGTTTCCGATCAACGAAGGACGGGCCAGCACCAACTGCCCGTCAATTCCAGCCTCCTCGGCAATGGCGACCCCGATATAAGTGCCCGCCACTTCCGGCAACGCCTGTACCTTGCCGTTGTTTGCTCCTGCCTCCACCATGGCAACCAGCGTTTGGCCAGGGTTACATGTGCCCACCAAGACCAGCCGGACATTCCGTCCGGGATCAAGAGGACGGACAGAAACAAGTTGCGGTGGCGCCACACCTTCAACGATCACGTACAACGGGCGTTCCCCGGCGAACTTCACGAGATCAACAGCTGGCCCCCATACATCCATCATTTTGGCGAGGTATCCATTCTTCCCCGTCAGATCCCCGCCTGCCTTCATCCGAATATCCCCAACCCTCGTATTACTCTGACTCATAGCCATGTCCTTTCTTTGAAATTTTCCTGCCTACCTCAAACTTCCCAATGTCCGGCCCTACTGGCCGACTACTTCCCGTTCCGCCCGCCTGAAAGCGACGATGAAAGGAATCTTCTCGGCAACTGCGATTTCTTGCGCCCGGTTACGAATCTTCATGGCCTTGCTGTCGCCATCCGGCCCGGACTGGCCACTCTGGCTAGAGGGTACAGGGCGGGCATTCGCCCGGTTGTGCAGTGGCTTCCGGCCTTGCCCTGAGCCTGCCTGCGGTGAGCCTGTCGAACCCGCCGAAGAGGTGGTGCTCTCTTTGTTCCCACCTGTAGTAGTGTCAACGGCGGACGTCGCGGTGCCGGCCATTTCCCGTAGGTCACCGAGTACCGTCAACGCTCCGGCGCGGTTCTGAATCAACTGCTGGGCCCAAAAGGGCTTTGACCCCTCGTTGATTAAACCCTCAAAGTCGGCCAGGTGCCGGTTCACCAACTCATCCTCGACCGTTTTCAGGTTCGCCACCAATCCGTCATGCTTTTTCTGGAGCACCGACAATGAGTTCTGCAACTCCGTCACCACGGTCGCCGAAATTAACCCACCCATCTTCTCCAGGATGACCGCTTCCGTCGCGTCCGCTGCCAAACCTAGATGATTCACCAACTTTTCAATCACTGCTTTCATATTTTTGTTCTCCTGGTCTGTTACCCCTCCATATAATGTCTGAAAATCAACCACCCCCCTCTGTCCACTGTTGGAAAGGGGCACCAAACCTTTGAGATTTGGGTCGTTTGTCACAGCCGCGTTCAGGATTCGAACAGGACGCACCCTTCCATCGCCAAGATCAACGCAATCCGACCGTGCCCACACCGGCGACAAGAAGCGATACCTCCCGCCTTTCACGGCCTTTTCTCCCAAATCTGACCATCGAATCTGCGCCCAAAGGCCGTTTTCTCGGTTTTCAAGGCCTATAATCCAGCCAGCGGCCTCAGAACGCTTCTCTCCATCAAGTGAGAAATGATCAAAATCAACCAACAATCCCGGGAAATTGGGGGTTTGGGCGTCTGCGGCGAATCGTGCGGCCATGGCAATACAGGCCTCCAGGTCAATGACCTGAATCATACCGGCTGCGGCGTGCGGGAATTCCCCGAAAGGAGCGATGTGATACCACCCGTCATCGGGCAGTCGAAAATCTCTGTTCAGTATTAAATTATTCATGGGCCTCCACTAGATAGGAGAAAATCAACCACATAAGGTGTCATGACTAGATTCGAGGTGGGACTAATCAACCGATATTCGACCGATATTTCACCGTAATCGACCGATGGAAACTGAATGTAGATTGCTCCCAGAGTTGGGCTGATCATCCCGCTTGAACTTGTGGCCGCATTTTAGCACCATGCGCTCATGTCGACAGCTCGGGTGAAAATATTTATCAGCAGCGTCCAGAAGGAATTGGTGGCCGAACGCCAGGCGATCATGTCCTTTGTGGCTGGGGATTCTCTTCTTCGGCGATTCTTTGATGTCTTTCTCTTCGAGGATATCCCGGCGTCAGATCGTCGTGCAGATGATGTCTACTTGGAGGAGGTTGACCGTTGTGCCATCTATGTTGGTCTGTTTGGCGACACCTATGGCTACGAAGGACCCGATGGAAAGTCGCCAACTGAAATCGAATATGATCGTGCCACCCAGAAATCAAAACTTCGGCTCATCTTCGTCAAGGGTGCCCATGATGACAATCGGCATGTGAAGATGCTTGCGCTGATCCGTAAGGCCGGAGATCAACTTGTCCGCCGCCGATTTGGCAGCATTCCAGAACTGACAACTGGACTGTACGCCAGTCTGGTTGAATATCTGATCAGCTCGGGCGCTATTCACACCGGGCCGTTTGACGCCGCCGTCTGTTCGGGCGCTACAATGACCGATATTTCCCGTGCGAAGATCACTTCTTTCCTGGAACGTGCCCAGGCGGAACGCGATTATGCCCTTGGTCCCCGAACTCCTGTTCAAAAAGCCCTGACGCATCTCAACCTGCTCGCGGGCGAGCGTCCAACTCATGCCGCTATTCTCCTGTTCGGTAAGAAGCCCCAGCGCTTCATGATAACGTCCGAAGTCAAGTGCATGCATTTCCATGGCTTGGAAGTGCGTAAGCCGATACCGTCTTATCACATTTACAAGGGTGACTTGTTTGAGATGGTGGATCAGGCGGCTGACTTTGTTATGTCCAAACTTGCCCGGGCCGTGATTCCTCGCGACGGTAAGGTCGCAAGCGATGTCGAATACGAACTTCCCTGGAAAGCGGTGCGTGAGGCCATTGTTAATGCCGTGACCCACCGTGACTATGCCAGTAACGGTAGCGTTCAGGTCATGCTCTTTGCAGATCGTCTGGAAATTTGGAATCCAGGGGAATTGCCGTCGGCATTGTCAGTTGCCAAACTCCATCATCCTCATCCCTCCTTACCCAGGAACCCGCTCATTGCCGATCCTATGTTTCTGACCCGGTATGCCGAGAAGGCCGGCAGTGGCATTCTTGACATGCTCCAGCAATGTCAGGACGCCGGTTTACGGGAACCAGAATTCCGCCAGGATGGTGGCTTTTTCGTTCAGACAATGTGGCGAACAAAATCTGCCGCGGCAGTGCAGGTTCCTTCCCCGCTAGGCACCAAGTCGGCACTAAGTCGGCACCAAGTCGGAATTCTTCGTAAGTGCAACAATGATAGCACGTTAGTGGATCTTATGGAGATCGCGGGCCGATCAGACCGCACCAAGTTCAGGCACCAAGTCGTGGGCCCTCTTCTTGAAGAGGGTTTACTGGAAATGACCATCCCTTCCAAGCCTACCAGTCGCCTCCAGAAATACCGTCTCACGGCAAAGGGGCGTGTCAGGCTCGATAAGGATGCAAAGGGTTGATGCAGCGCCATAACTCAAAGGAATCCTGAGAATGTTCCCCCACATCATTCGTCCAGCCTTGTTGCTATGTTTGGTCATGCTGAGTACGGGCTGCATCTCTTCCCGGCCCCCATCGCCACACGCCTTTCACGGAAAGAGCGAGGTTGCGGCAATTGATGCCACGATTAAAAGGAATCATGAATTCTGGACGAAAGATGCCGTGTCCAAAACCGGTGCGGATGAGAATGGGTTCACCGTCGTAGAGTTTATCGGAAGGGAACAGAAAACTTTTACCGTTGAATCTTACGGGAAGTTTGTTTCATACAAATGGGCTGATGTTGATGAGGTGTCAATTCGCGCCATGTACGCGAATTCATTGTTTTGTGGCATTCTCGATCCTACAGGGGGCTCATGCGTGAGATTAAAGTTTCGTGACGGAAAGATTTGGGACATCCATACAAAGAAATTATCAATGTCGTTTTTCCCGTTCTGGCTGTTCAGCACAGAATTGGCACGTGCAGATCAGATCGGCAGTGCGGCGCAGACCCTCGTCGATTCTCAAAAGAAAAAGTGATCATTGCAATTGAGTTCATGTCGATCACTGTTGGCGGTACTTATTCCCTACTTATCTATCACCAAAATACGGGAATCTATCACTGGTCAGAAAAACATTTCTGGAATACTGACCGATAATCGACCGATGAGATGCAGAAAAGTAGGGTCTATTTGGCCTGTTTGTGTAGTGAGAAGCATAGAATACGAACTCATTATGGTCCGATAAAATCGTCAAGTAATCGTCAAGTGAAAAGCCGTAATCGTCAAGTGGCGCGGAGTACAGGGGATTCGGCTCCATCATTGTTTGACTTAACGGCGGCGGATCGTTCCAATTTATACCCCGTCTTCTCGCTCAGCTCCCTCAAATCCATTCTCACCCCCGCCTTCGCCAACTCCACCGCATCCTTGACTACCCTCGACACCTCATCCGCCGCAGGCGGGGCGAACTCGAAATAGGCCAGGATCGGTTGATCTGGGAAATATTCTCTCATCAATGGCGTGTCGAACTGTTCCTGAAACAATCCGCTCAACAACGCCGCATCGCCCCGGGCGATCTGCAGAAAGGTATCCGAGTGCGCATTGCCGGCAAGTGTTCCGGATCCGGACTCCGCCAGCATCGTCAAGAGACCGCCCGTGGCGGCCAGGGTAATCTGCCGGTCGATGTAGTCAATATGTTCCAAAAACGGTGGCTTATTGCCGCCGCCATTCACAAACTTCACATCGCTGCCGTAGGGTAGGTAGCCCCTGCCATCCGACATGATCTCTTGGGCGACCTTGTGGTATTCCGTTTCCTTCGTTTCCGGTGTATTCGGCGGTCCGACCAGAAATATGGATGGGATCCCGTAAACCTCCAGAAACGAATCCCAGTCTTTTTGACTCAGATTCTTTCGGAGATACAGCACCGCCAGCATTCGATTCAGGGGTACAGATTCAAAGACCAGGAAATTCTCAAAATCAACCGCCAGTCCTCGGGCAGCGCCGCTCCTTGCATTCTGGTTATACTCCCATTCCCCAAATAAACCGTCCCGAACCCAGAACCACTGTTCCACCGGCTCCAGCCGTGTTACCAGGCCCGAAGGTGCAAAGTGCTTTTCCAGATGTGCATACCCCCGGAATAATCCTGAAAACAGAAATGATACCGCATCCCGGAAGTTCTCTACCCGGTCATACGCCTCGCGGAGGAATGCGGATTGTTCTTCCGCGAGGCATTTGTCTGCATCCTCATCTGCGCTCACGCGTATATCCCAATCACATGCCAGCAACGCCGCCCTCCGCCTCTGGATTACGGCATGGATCATGGCATCTGACCGCTCCATGTAATGGTAAAACCATTGCAGGTCGGCATAGGCACCGCGCTCCCCGGCTTCCAGGAGCGAGACCAATTTCGGCAGGCTCAACCCCCTCAGGGGATTATATTTATCACGCCATCCTTGGCTTTTGTGATCGTAGATCTGGATTCCCATAGTCTCACCAACAGATTCGTCCGAAACGTCCGACTTGCCGCGCCGTAGCCCAAGGCGGAGGCGGGTCCGTCCGAGTCCTATTCCGCCTATTGTCCGGCCTGAATTACTTCCGGCCTGACAATTTCCGGACTCACCGTGCGAGGCTGTTCAAGCGCTTTACCCAGCATCTGGTTCCCGTAATAGAAGCCGATCCCAAACTTCGCCACGTCCGCAACTCCACCAATTGCCTTTTCCAGCACACCCGGCTCCCTGGGGATGGCATTCAAGGGCGGCAGGATCGAAGAAACCTTCATCTCATTGACCCCAGTCGCCGAAATGGTCATGTTCGATCCCTTGATCGTGACCAGATCAATCGTTCTTGGCTGGCTGTAATAACTGTCCAACCCCTTATTGACGTCCACTTTCTTCACCATGGACGCGCATCCACCACACACCAAGAACCCAGAACCCAACATTACGAATAAAAACTTTTTCATATTGATTCCTCCAATATATAGGCAGAAATCAACCACCCGACAGTTAATGCGGGTGCAAGAGGGCGAGAATTAACCCGGTAGAACACGCTGACGGCGGCGTAAAGTACTGGCAGCCGGGCGTCCAAATCCACCCAGCGCAATCATACTCCCGCTACTCTCAGCTTCCCACCGCCCATGGTTCGCCAGGGCCAAGGCCATGACGCAGTCATCATGATACCCCGACGGGGCATTATAGGTGATCCCACCCGACGGTGAGATTTTGTACTCATACCGCTTTAATTCAGCTGTCAGGATATCCCATTGTACGGAACTTGGCCTGCCCTGCGTAACTTCAGGCGATTGCGCCGTGGGAGCGAAGGAGGGCCATGCTAACTTCCGTTGTTCAACGCTTACAATCAACCGTTGGATCAACGCCGTCTTGCTCGACGATGTCAACTTGAACCCCTCAATATCGGCATAAACCCTTTTCAGGTCGTCATAGATCGGATCCCCGACACCCGTAGCGTCCAATATCAACCGTCCCCGGTATTTGCGCGCGAACTCCAGTATTCGTTCCTTCTGGATCGGCCAGTCCAGTTGATTAAACCGCTCCATTGCGAAGCATTGCCCCGTCTCAGCATCCATGGCGATAAGGACTGTCCAGTCCGTATGCTTGGCCACGTCACAGCCGATTACGACGTGCCGGTGATATTTGTCCGTTTCGGTCCGTTCTGTCTGTGTTATCAGGCAGGCATCCACATTCCGGAATACACCCGCACTATCCTCCATAAACTCAGCCATGTATTCCTGCCGGAATACATCTTCCGGCAAGGTCCTCTTCGCCTCATCCCATTCCTTCACTGGGAAGAATGGTGATGCCTTGCTCGGAAAGGTGAAACTGGCGTAATCCTCCTCGCCGGGATCCATCCCCCGGGTGTACAGGTCATAAAACCAGTTATGGCCCTTTGGGGTACTGACGAATACAGCCCATCCCAGAGTCTGGGCAATGGTGGGCCGCAGGACATAATTCCACACATCCGGTGAAATCATCGCCGCCTCATCAATCACAATACCTTGAAATCCGAACCCGCGGATATTATCCGGGTTATCGGCGGACAAGAACCAGATCCTCACAGGTCCAGCAGGCCCGGTAAATTCAACCCGTGTCGGTGCCCGACCACAAATCTGGATAAATCCATCGGCAATGGTCCGGAAAGCCTCAATCCCACGATCAGCGACATTATAGGTCGGCGCAATCCACCCATAATCACCGGCCTTCTCACACCCACCACGATCCAGTAACTCCGCAGCCAGGCATAAAGTCTTTCCGAATCGCCTCCCAGTACACACCGTCCGAAACCTTTTCTTACGCGCCTTGTGAATCGCCTGTTGTGCAGGGTGGGGGAGATAATTGAACACGAAGGCCATACTACTCCTTCCCGATGCGTCTGATCCCGTCCGCTCCGTCCGAGACATCGCCAGCCGCCAACTGCCCCTTGCCCTCCGTAGCCCCTTGGGCGGAGGAGGGGCCGTCCACCGGTTCCCCTCCCAATAAACTCTTCCACTGGATCACCCCATCATGGTCAAACGACAACTTAGCCTCTCTGGGGAGCAACGGCATGATCACCGTCTTGAAGAACCGGACAGGATCCTCCAACAGATCCTGCTCCAGTGCTGCCATAAGCGCCTTCTGATTCTTTTTTTTGGCCAGTAACGTATCAAGACTCGCCAAAGCCATAATGCGCCCACCATATGATCCCTTTGGTCTTCCTTGGGGATTGCCCGATTCTCCAGTCTCAAAACTCATATCTCGCACCCTCGCCAGTTATTTCATCACGCCATCTAATAAATGGGTGAAAATCAACCAGTGGAGCTATTTTGTTGTTGCACCCATCGCCTCAAAAACATATTTGGTGCGTATGAATAATTTCGCATCAACCACAACCTTTGACGCATTGGCTGCTGGCGGTTATTGAAAGGGATCAACCAAACACATGCACATTCTTTTCAATGCCGCCAATATCCCCGAAATGATCACATCTAACCTGCAAGGCTACTCGTGGTCGTTCTCACATTTCTTTCTATGGCGGGCTTTTCGCCTGCAATTGGATTGCGGAGAGGGATCAGCCATCCGCCTCGACGACCATGTCTTTCGTGCGGAAGTGTTGGCCATATCCCATGGCCATGCGGATCACTGCCGTGGCTTGATCGGCCTTCTGGATGCCCGGGCTGGCTTGATGGGTGCAAACGATAAGCCCCTGACGATTCTCTACCCAAAACAATCATCCTCGATGGCCGATTGGATACAGGAGGCAGAATCCTTTGCGGCCAGACGCGGCATGGCGTCGATTGCGTTCCGGGCGATGGATGATGGTGATACATTCGAACTCCGGAACGGGCGTGTGTTGGCGGCTAAAGCGGTAGAGCACCAGCCAGGACAACAGTGTATGGCCTACCGCGTTGGGCGCATGCGTCGAGGTCTCAAGGCCGAATATGCTACGCTGGGTGCAGTCGAAATCGCCAAACTTGTACGGCAGGAACCTCGCGGAACTCTGGAGGAGGAAGTGTTCGAGTGCGAGCTTGCGTACTCGGGAGACACATTACGGCCAGCACCGGATTTCTTTGCCAAAGCGCACGTCCTGATTCATGAGGCGTCATTCGTATTGCCAGGCGAAGCCGATCCATCCAAGGGACTGCACTCTGATGTCCAGTCTGTCATGGCCGCCGCACGCGATGCCGGCGTCCGGAACCTGGTCCTGTTCCACATGAGCAGACGTTATGAGAGTCAGTCCTCAATGGAAGATGTCCGGTCGGTTATCGAACAGAGCGGTTTTCAAGGGCCTGTCATGCTGATTCGGGGTGGGTACAATCTCCCAACGGACTGACCGCTACGCCCTGACACGGAACCTGCTTTGAAAGGCCAGGTTCCGCGCCAGGGCTCCGCTCAACCTGAAGCGCTACGCTTCCTTACAGAAACCGCTCCCCCATAAAGGGGTCGCTGTGGTCCAGCACGGCTCCGAAACGCAGTCGCCGTCTACGTCGGCGACCGCATTTCTCCGCCGTGAATACGGCCTGCCGGACGCGCTTCGGACGGACAGCGACGGCCTCTACGAGGCCGGCGCAGACCGCCCTCAGCACATGACTCCCTATTGACCAAAGATCTTCGATCCAGGTCGGACTCTCTATTGACCGCTACGCGCATCGAGTGTCACTTGCGCCTCCGCGCGCCGGTCGTACAACCTTCCTTCGTCAGGTTGACCGCCCGTCTCGCTCCATCGCAAGCACCACTCCATGGCGCTCCGCAATACAATACAAACCGGAGTGCTGCCTTCGTGTGCCCGTTCCGGGTCTCCGCTCGTTCCTCGCTCCCCACCCGGATCGGTCACACCAAGGCAGCCCCATCACACCGCGCCGGACAACCGGCGCGGAACGCTACGCGCATCGAGCGCTGTCAGTTTCCTCCGTGCGGACGATTTGCCCGGTGCCGCCTATCGTCGGCCCCGTTCAAATCGCCGCACTCCCCCACAGCCATCTCTCCATGCGCTCCGCCATACAAACCGGAGTGCGGTGTTCAATCCGTCCGGGTCGAGGCGCGTACCGCGCTGGATCTCGCCCCGGACGGATTCAACACCGCCCCATCTCAGCGCGCCGGGAGCCGGCGCTCATACCGCTACGCTCCGCCTCCGTCACGGCACCTGCTTCAAAAGGCCAGGTGCCGCGCCGTCAGCTCCGCTACGCGGCCTTCGGTCTCCCTATTATCTTTTTCATGGGCCTTACCGCTCCGCTACGCCCTGTCACGGCACCTGCGAAGAAAAGGCCAGGTGCCGCGCCAGGGCGCCGCTACGCGGCCTCCGGTCTCTCTATTGACACCCTATTGTCCAGGGCGCTTCAAAGGGCCGTTCGGATCGCCGCTTATTGTTCCAACTTTCACCCATGTGGCGTCCGCTTCGCGCTCGCGACCCCAACGGATCGTGCGCTTTCGCCGTCGCGCCATATTGCGGAGGTTCGTACCTCACCCCCGCAAAATGGCAAATACGCGACGGCTCGTGCTCGCAAAAGCCTCGCACCCGCGCACGAACCGTCGGGGTCGACTCGTCCCGCCGGAGGCGGGATCCGCCCCATGGGTTCAGTTTCCACAAACGTGTCGCCCGCCCGTCCCTTTCAAGCGCCAAGAACTCGTCCGGCAGTAGCCGTCCTCGAAGTCCCGCTTCGCGCATATGCGTCAACCTAACGGGGTGCCGTTTTCCTAAACGTTCGGCTTGCCCG
>JBAXWB010000026.1 GCA_037128595.1 bacterium | reverse complement strand
GAAGATTCCCGCCAGCCATTAGCCAATGCTGTTGCATTGGCTAATGGCTGGCGGGGGCAATAAATCCATCCACTATTGGGTAAAAGTGCCTCAGAATAATCGATATACTTGGGCGTCAAACAAATTCATCATCAAGGAACAATTATGCGCTTATCTTGACGGTGCTGGAGTAAGTCCAAAAACCTTCGACCAAATCGTGTTCAACAATTATTCGCAGTGGGTACGGTTGCCCTATATGTGTCGAAAATCCGTAGAAAACGTCGTTCCCGTATTTGCCAAGACTGAAATAATCTATCTTAACCAATCTCCATCAATTAATTTGATAAATACGGGTAGTCATAAGGCTATTCAAGAGACATATACACCCATACAAGAGAAACAATACAAGAAAGCAGTTAATACTAATGATAGTACAGTATCTGTATTAGAGTGGAATTTCTTGGAATGTATGCGATTTATTGATGAAGTGACTGCCCGAGGATTAATAAGGGGGCAAAGACTGATTTTGCATACATGTTTGCTGACATGCAGAAGGATATTTGGTGCATCTGACGAACAATTGGTGAAGAAGTTTGCGGAAATTGTAAGCCACGAGAAATCCCAAATCGGTTTGAAAAATGATGATGCTATCAAGGACTTCAAGAACCATATTGCCAAATCTTCCATCAAGGGTAATGCACGATTGCCAGACACCCGTTCGCTTACTTTTCCACTGAATACGCCAGAACGCCTTGTAAGCCATTTGAGAAGCAGGGGGTATTGTCGCCCTAAGCAGACCGCCAAAGTCATATTACAGGTCATTCTCCCCCTGCTAGTGACTCTTCCTGAACAATGCATGAATGGAACCGCAGGAATAAAGTCCTCTGAGGTCGGCAAAGTCGCTGGTTCAAGATATCGCAACGATGTTATGACCGATCTTCGCCGTTATTACATCCTTGAAGCACGTAACACAAAGTACATTCCCAAGGTGAAGACGATGACGTATTTCATCAACGTTCATAAGATTGTCTACATGTTGTTCAAGGATCATCCAGAGCTATTGGTGTGGAAATATACGGCAAACTCGAAGAAAGAGGGGATTTGTGTGCCGGAGGGTAAATAATTGAAAGGACAATTCCCATGACTATAAACTTTCACGACTATTGCGAGATTAGCGAAGAATTGCCTGTGATTTTGGAAGAGAGGCGGAAAAAGAAGCTCAAGTCCACCAAGCCTCCTCCCATTGTAAAATATCCCCAAAGAGTTCTCCGAAATTCCAAAACGGCGCATATCATCAAAAAGTTTTTACCTAAATCTTAACCCGCATGGTTGGCAATAGGTCGCTGTGAATTCTGTTGGAATGGAAGAGCCAAACGGCATCCCAGTGCTTCGGTAACGCTCTTCAGGTAATTTTCGGCAGTATAGCAAGGCATTTCAAAAAGTACAGTTATACTCATCTATTCTTTAGTGTAATGCTAGCTTGCATAGACTCTTGCGCCAACTTGTGGAAAAATCTCTGGCATGGATCACCAAATTAAAACGCTTTCGCCAGAGGATCAGCAACATTTAATCAATCAGCTTGAAGCCATTAAGACGTTACCGAAGCACTCGTCACACAAATCAAATGCAATGAAAGATGTTATAGCTTGGATGGTTGAAAAAAAATTCGACTGTTTCACCACGAACGTAACCAAGAATGGAGAAATGTATCGTGGAAAAGTTGGGGACTACTTTTTAGGAATACCGCCCAAAGGAAATCGAAGATACTCTGCAGATGATGGGCCGGTAATTGTGGTCTGTGTTGGAACCGGAATTTATTGCAAGCGTCACTTCATGGCAGGGCATTGTGCTTGATCCGCTCTAATGGTCAGCAAGTGCCTTCAAATTCCTCCCAGTGCCAACAAACCCGTCCTCCCCGCACCAAGGCTAGTTAACGATTCCCAAAGCCCTGTATAGGATTTCAGAATAGCCCTAAGCATTCCGAATTACTTCACCTGCTCCTGATTTCCCGCCAGCTACCCAAACTGCGCTACATTTGGAAAAATTTCGCGTATAGGGCTTTGGTGGCGGTTTCTTATTTTTTTCGTTTGTGGGCAATGCTTGGAAAACATACCCCGTCTAATCGCTGAAACGAGGCTAAATTACCATACTTCAAGTCTGAAATAATGCTTTTGGATGATTGCCTAAATATTAGCTATAGTATAGCGTACTATTAAGATATGTCGAGAAATTTCACTGATTTCTGCAAAATAAATGTTCGGGAAATGTTGGAAATTTGTTGACCTACATTTGGACCGTGGCGCAATGTTTCGTCGGACTTTTGGAGCAACCAGACCCGATCATGCTTCCACCGCAATAACTGCACTTGCCCTTTTCGGAAGGAACCACGCAATATTTCGTCGGGCTTTTACTACATCCTGATCCAACCATAGTGCCACCACAGTAGCTACACTTTCCATAATTGATAATCACACAATATTTCGTGGGACTTTTTGAACAGCCGGAGCCTATCATGCTTCCACCACAGAAGACGCACTTAGCACCAACTGCCCAACAGACGCATGCCACGGATACCGTCGCGCGGTGGCGCTTGCCAAGGGCAGCAAGGGCCGGATTGGGGCACTGATTTCCGCGCAACAGGGCGTATTCCAGATTACCGAGCGTTACTCCACTGAAACCTCCGGTTCGGGTGAATACGACACCTCTTCCATTGAAAAAAGCGCCAAAGCCGTCGTGACGTTGGACTACGCGATCGAGGCCAATCCCTGATAAAAGAGTTGCGAGTCGAGAGTTGCGCGTTGAGAATTAAAGAGAAAGGCCCCATGGGGGGCTCTTGCGCTATACCGGTTCTGTTCCTGCGGCGCTACAGGCCTGTTCGTAGGCCGCACAGGCGGCGGCGTAGTCTTCGTTGGCGTCGGTTTGACTGTCAATGGTGCCGGTTTTCAAGGTCTTTTCGTAGGCGGCCCGGGCGGCCCTGTAGACCTTGGTCGCTTCCTCATAGGCTCTGGTGGCGGTATCGTAGACGTCGGTCGCCGCCTTGTGGGCGGCCGTCGCCGCGGCATAGGTCGCTGCGGCCTGTTTTTTGACGTCCGTCAGTTGCCCGTTTTCCGTTTCGCTCATGCAGCCCCCCCTCGTTGCAGATGATTATACCGGTGCTCGTTATATCTGTCCAATATTTGCGTTATCTAGAAAGAATGTCAGGGCATGAACCGGACACAGACGGGGGCCCCGATAGTGATGGCCTGTCCCGTGGGTGCCAGCATTCCTGATTCCGGGTTGATGCGAAAAACAATGACCGTGTTGGCGTCCTGGTTGGCGACCACGCAATATTGACCCGTCGGGTCGATGTTGAAATTCCGCGGATTCTTAATCCCTGAATTCTGGAAGCCCAACAGGGTCAGCCGCCCTGTGTCGGGATTGATTTTATAGATGACGATGGAATCGTGGCCGCGATTGGAGCCGTAGAGGAATTTTCCGCCGGGATGGACACGCACTTCGGCGCAAGTGGTTTCGCCCGTATATCCTTCCGGCAGGGAGGAGATCGTTTGAATTTCCGAAAGCCCCCCGGTTTTCGGTTCATAAGCAAAGGCAATAATGGTGTTATCAAGTTCATTGATAAGATAGGCGAATTTGCCGCCGGGGCCAAACGAGAGGTGTCGTGGGCCCGCTCCGGGTTTGATTTTTATCTCCGCCGGTTCGTTCGGGAGAAGCCGGCTCGTTTTGGCGTCGCGCCGGTGAATCATGATTTTATCGAGCCCGAGATCGGCCACATACGCAAAGCGGTTGTCCGGGCTGAGATTGACGCTATGAACGTGCGGCTCATTCTGGCGCTTGGGATTGATGCTTGAGCCGGCATGCTGAATGATGCTTGCCGGTTCAGCCAGAGTGCCATTTTTATTGATGGGAATGGAGGCCACGCTTCCGCCGCCATAATTGGCGACGAGCAGGGTATTCCCGTCGCTGGAAATACACACATGGCACGGCCCTTTCCCTCCGGTGGGGGACGTGTTCAGCAGAGTGAGTTTTTTGGTTGCCGGATCGATGGCGAAAGCGCTCACGGCGCCGGGATTACGTTCCGTCACCGCATAGATGAATTGATGGTCGGGGTGGATCTCAAGAAAGGTCGGATCCTTTGCCGGGCAGGCGAGAGTCGCAGGGGAAAGCGTCCCGGTTTTCAGATCAAGTGTGGCGTGATAAATCCCTTCGGAAAGAGGGGGTTTGGTATAGGTTCCGAAGTAGACATCGAGAGCTGGCTCGGCCAGCGCCTGTATTCCGAGCAGATAGGTTGCCATCATAATTTTTACCATGATTATATTAAGGAGCCTGGTACTGGAGTAGAAAAACAACAATACTGCCGACGTAGCAGGTCAAGCCGGCCACAAGAATCGCCAGCGAAATCGCATAGGACTGCGTCTTGCGGTCCCGGTTGGCAAGGATCAGTTCAAGGGTCTCGATATCCGTCGCCCCTTTGATCTGGGTGATCCATCTGATATTCAGACTCTGGATCAGCGTCGTGGCCGTGGCAATCAGGACGATCGTGATGCCAGCCACCAGCAGCAGGCGCGCCGCGAGATTGGTGGCGGCAATTTTCGGGCCACTAAAGCCGGTGATGGTGAGCACCAGTGTGGAGAGACTGAGCAAGAGTTGCGACCGGCCCTGAATGACCTGAAACTGCTGAGCCAGCACGTTCAGGGCAGCGGCCATACTGTTTGGCCCTGTATGGCAGGCGAGAAGCGTTGAAGCCTCTTCGCGCCTGGCAAGGATGGTGTTATTCTTCATAGCCAAGAGTCTCTATAGACTTGCTTCTGTCGTCAATCAAAACATCATCAGACCGGCTTGTCTCTGGCTCCGGTGTTTGGTAGGGTTGCCCGAGTAAAACACAAAAAGGAAAATGCTTATGGCTACGATTACATTGAAGGGGACGGCAATACAGACAGTGGGTTCTTTGCCCAAGGTCGGCACCAAGGCGCCGGCATTCAATTTAACCGGGGGCGATCTGGCTGATGTCGGACTGCCGCAGTTTGCCGGCAAAAAGAAAGTCCTGAACATTGTGCCCAGCTTGGATACATCGGTGTGTGCCCTGTCGGCGCAACGGTTCAATCAGGAAGTGGCGGCCATGACCGATACGGTGGTCATCAATATCTCGGCTGATCTGCCTTTTGCCCAGAAACGATTTTGCGAGAGCCTGGGTCTCAAGAATATCATCAATCTCTCCACCATGCGCTCTGCCACGTTTGGCAGAGACTACGGGGTGGTCATCACCACCGGACCGCTGGCCGGATTGATGAGCCGGGCGGTGCTGATTCTGGACAAGTTGGATCAGGTCGTCTATGCCGAACAAGTTCCTGAAATCGCCCAGGAGCCGAACTATGAAGCGGCATTATCAGCGGTAAAAAAAGCCGGCTGATAAAAGGGGATGTCCCCTGGCTCAGTCACCAGGAATGGGCATCCCGTTGATGGTAAGGGGGCTGCACCTCAGAGTAATGAGAAGGGTACAAACTCCAGTCTGTGCCCTTCGAATCCTCGTATTCCTTCTAATTTCTTAAGGGCCTCCGCCAGGGATGACACCTCATAATATTTGCCATTGCTTGCCATCCACATCTGGCCGTTCCAGATTCCCATCACTACACAGTGCCCATTGGAATGCGACTCTACTGGAAATACCAATGCGATCCAGCATGTAAACCCCTTGGCTTCGCATAATTCCTCTACACATGTGGCGAAATCGTCACAATCGCCATAGCCGCGATTCCATATGGTTTGGCCGCGACTCCATTGATCGCCGTTTTCCTCGTGATAAGTCACATGTCTGCGAACCTGCCAGCAAATGGCCCTGGGGGACTTCACGACTGCGAGTGTTTCCCGCCAACTCAGGACGTCGAAAGACCGGTGCCACCATGATACCAGCGGCGGTGGCTGATTTGTCAGCTGAGACTGGGCCGGGAGTTCAGAGGGACCTATCGCGCTGAGCGCCGTCAGAATGATTACCATGATTGGAAAATGATTGCTCATAGTACATACTCAGAAGCAGGGAGTGGGCCATTCGTGGAAATGGCTCGAATGGCAGGGAAACGGGCGCCTCATGGCTGTGACCTTCCCGATAGAGCGTGTTATTCCAAGCCATTTCGGACAGGTTACGTGTACTCGTCAGGGCTTTCCTGACGGCATAATCAGAGTATCCCCGATTGTGGAGCTTTCTCTCCGCATCATACAGTTCTCCGCATGAGCTCCATACACGATTCTTGTCAAACAGGTTCCGCGGTTGTCATTGATGATGACCCCCGTAGTTGCGGGATCACCGATCTTTGCCTTCGTAACATCGGTTGTTCTGTCCGGGCGTTCACAGATGCCAGGAAAGGACTGGCGTCATTGCAGGGGGATCCCCCGGCGGTGGTCATCACGAACTTACGTATGCCGGACATTGACGGGCTGTCCATCCTCAAAACGATAAAGGAACGGAGCCCCGGGGTTGAAGTCATTTTGACGATGAGTCATGGGGACAAGACCATCGCCCTGCAGGCGTTGGAATTGGGGGCATTTTGTCTCCTTGAAAAGCCGGCCAGCCCCATTGAACTGGTCGAAGTGGTCAGGCGTGCAATTCGTTTTTCGGTGGCACTGCAAAGGTTAAGCTGCCTTGAAGAACGGGTATCACACATCGCGCGGCAGGAATCAGGGCGGTGGGGAATTGAGATGTTTGTGGGCGAGTCTCAGGCGTTCCTGAAAGTCCTGGAGGACATCCGCCTGCTTCAGGGAGCGGCTAGTACATCGGTGTTGATTACTGGCGAAAGTGGCACTGGCAAGGAACTCGTCGCGCGCGCCATCCACTATGGGAGTTCACGGGCAGGCAAACCCTTTGTTCCAATCAATTGTTCAGCCATCCCGTCAGAACTTGCGGAATCGGCGTTGTTTGGACACCAGAAAGGGGCTTTTACGGGGGCAACGGCCGACCGGAAAGGATGTTTTGAACTGGCCCATGACGGAACGGTTTTCCTTGATGAAGTCGGCGATATGCCGCTGCACATTCAGGCAAAATTGCTCCGGATCCTGGAAGACGGGGTAGTCGTTCCCGTCGGGGCGACGCAATCACGTTACGTAAATGTGCGAGTGATTGCGGCCTCGAATACAGACCTGAAAGAAGCCATCGCGTCCGGCGGCTTCCGCTCCGATTTGTTTTTCAGGCTGTCAACATTTCCGTTTATCATCCCGCCGTTACGAGAGCGCGTTGAAGACATCCCGATTCTGGCTCGACATTTTTACAAGGTCCTTTCTGCTGAAATGGGGATCTCATGCGCTTCCTTGAATTGCGAAGGTGCAGCCGCTTGTTCTGCCCCCCCCTGGATGATCACTCCGGGATTCCATGCCCGTCCTTGAGCCGTGAGGCGGTTGACGCCCTCAAGCAATATGAGTTCCCGGGAAACGTGCGCGAATTGAAGAATATGATTGAGCGGGCATTGATTGAAAGTGCTGGCTCCGAAATTACCCTGAATCACCTGCATTTTCCCGAAGAGAGCTTTGGTCGGCCACTGGAACGAACGGATTTCGCGCCGTTACTGCCGAGGAACCTGCGGCAAGCCGAGGGCGTTCTCGCCCGGCAGGCCGTGTCCCAGGCAAACGGCAACCTATCGGAAGCAGCGCGTTCGCTTGGGATCAGCCGTGCAAAACTTTATCGTCTTCTCCCTCCCGATTTTGAGTTCACCTGACCTTGCGCCGGAAGCCTGACGCGCTGGCCAGACCTATCGTTACTGATGAGAATATCCATTTATATGAGTTGCCTCACTCTGAGCTATCATTTGGGCGGCAAGATAATCCTTGATCGCGAGTTGGCCATGGGCGAGCGCAATAGCGTCTGCAGTGGTTTGGCTGCTCGTTTTTGCAAATACATTGGCTCCATGTTTGATCAAACAGAGTACCACTCTCGTGTGTCCCCTCATGACGGCATGATGCAGGGGTGTCCACTGCATGGCGTCTACTGCATCGACATCTGCATGATGGCTGAGAAGCATTTCCACGATGTCGGGGTTGCCGTTGTCGGCCGCATAGTGGAGCGCTGTCCAGCCGCGGTTATCGCGCGCCATAACTGAACCGCCATTTTCAAGAAAATATGCGATCAGATTTTCGTGATTCCCGCACACCGCGTAATGCAGAGGGGTTTTCCCATACCGATCATGGAGATCCATCACGGCAGGGTTGGCGGTCACCATTGCCTTGACCATCTCCGTATTACCGTTCTCGGAGGCCTCAAAAACCGTGAGGTCGGTGTCGGTTTGCGCTATTGATATACTTCCGAATAGGGCGCTTATCAACAGCGTCCCCGTGTAACAAATGACCATTCTGATTTTTTTCGTTTTCGTGTTCATATAACCCTTCCTTCCTTAGGGATGTTGAAGGGACGTGATGTCTCCTGCACTCTGACTCTGTAGCACAGGCAGTGCCAATAACTGCAAACGGTTGGAATGTATTGGTAGACAGGCAGTTGGGGATAATGGTCATGTTTAACCGCCTCAACGTGTTTGTATTATTTTCAGCCGAAGCGGACATTATAGATGTCCGTTGCTGAGAGGGCGATCTGAATTAATATCAAGGCTGGACAGGGCCTGTATTCAGCGTAATGATTACTGTAGCTGAATTTATCGAGGAGGACTTTTCCATGGTCCGATTAAGCAAATTCTCTTTACTTGGCCTGCTTACTCTCGCGTTGACCGGAGTCCAGGCATCAGAGGTGCGCCCGCCAGCGGTGGCAGGGGCGTTCTATGAACGAACCCCCTTTGCCCTGGACCGGCAGGTAGACACCTTACTCGCGCATGCGGCAAGGCCGGTCTTAACCGGGGCCCTGGTCGCGGCGGTGGCACCTCATGCGGGCTACATCTATTCGGGTTCCTGTGCCGCCAGCCTTTACTCCTTGATGTCCAGCGGCCAGTACGACCGGGTCATTATCCTCTGCCCTTCACATCACGCCTTTATCACAGGGGTTGCCCTGCCGGACCCGCTGCTGGTGGCTTATTCCACACCGCTAGGCAAGGTCCCCATCGACCGTGAAGCCTGTGACGGCTTGCGCGCGAATAAAGGGTTTGTAACCCTGGCCATCGCTTCGGACAAAGAACATGCCATCGAGGTGCAACTGCCTTTCCTACAGAAAACCATCCGGTCATTCCGGCTGGTGCCATTGATCTGTGGCTCGGACAGGCAGATGGATATAAAGGCCGTGAGCACCGCGCTGCTTCCTTATTTCGGGAGTAACACGCTGCTTCTGGCCTCATCCGATTTCACCCATTATGGTCCGAACTACGGCTTTGAGCCGTTCACTGACACTGTTCCTGAACGCCTTCATGCCTGGTTGAAGGAGGCTAGCGATCAAGTGGCCGCGTTGGACTCAGAAGGGTTCTACGCCCATTGTGCCACTACCCATGATACGATTTGCGGGGAGACGCCCATCAAGATTTTACTTGCGACCTTGAAAGGAAGCGGGCGGAAACTGACCGGGAAGGTGTTGGCGTTGTCCACCTCAGGGGAGTTGACCGGAAGCTATGACAACTCGGTTTCATATGCCGCGATCGGCTTTTTAAGCGGCCCCGAGGTCGCGACGGGGATTGAGCAGAAACAGGCAGGAATAAAGGAGGGCAGTACCGTGAAAGAACAACGTAGTGGAAGTTGGACACCGGGATTAACCGAGGCGGAAAAAAAGACTTTATTCGCCCTTGCGAACGATACCCTGAAATGGTGTGTCGAGGGCCAGGGTGGGCCGTTTGATTTCAGCAAGTATGCGCTCACCCCGCTTTTGAAAACAGACATGGCCACCTTTGTGACCCTTAAAATCCACGGAGCCCTCAGGGGTTGCATTGGCTCGTTGGCGCCCGTGGAGGCCTTATATCGATCCGTCCATAACAATGCCGTGAATGCGGCGCTCAGGGATCCCCGGTTCAGTCCCGTCCAGGCCAGGGAGCTGCCTCGTCTCGAAGTGGATGTGTCCGTATTGAGCCCGATCCGTGATATCCCCTCCATTGCCGACTTCAAGCTTGGACAGCAGGGGATCATTCTTGAAAAAGGCCGCTATCGGGCGGTGTACCTGCCCGAAGTGGCTCCTGAACAGGGGTGGACCGTGGAAGAGACCCTGATGTCGCTCAGTCAGAAGGCCGGCCTGCCTGCCGATGCCTGGCGCGAAGGGGCAAAGTTCAAAGTGTTTGAGAGCGTCGTATTGTCCGATAAATGAGTCTTCTGCTCTCCATGTTCTGCCTGGGGCTGTATACGCTACTGGCGCAGATGCTGGTCACGCGCGAGCTGGCGGTGGTCTGTCTGGGGAATGAATTGACCATCGGGGTGGTGTTTTCCGTCTGGCTTCTTCTGGTCGGAGCAGGGGCGCGACTGGCCTCGCTGCGTCCTTTCCGGCTGGTCCCTATCGTTCCCGCGTTCCTCTGGCTGGCGGTCATGTTGCCCCTGGTGATGCTGTTCCTACAAGTGGGGGCCGGTTGGCTCAGGCTGCCGGGTGAATACGTGGCGCTGCATAAAATCTTTGCGGCCTCTTTCCTGGCCTTGTTCCCGATTTGTGTTCCCGCCGGCATGCTGTTTCCGCTCGGGTGCGAAGCGCTCTCCCGGCGGGGCTTTGAACGGCCTGTGAGTGGAGTATACACGGTTGAGGCGCTGGGATGTTTTGTCGCCGGTGTACTGTATTCTTTCTGGCTCATCGGAACCTTCTCCCTCTTTCAGATCGCGCTGTTTGCTTCCGCCACCGGGTTCGCCGGAGCCGCCTGTGTGGCGCGGCATCTCCCGGGCCGCAAGCTCCTGATTCTGGCCGCAGGAAGCATGCTGGTGTGCGGCCTGTCGTCCTCGGTAGGCGGGGCAGTGGATTGGCGAACGGTGCAGATGCGCTGGGCCTCACTGGGGATTGTGCATGACGGTAAGGATGGGCGTCCGGCGGTTACCCTCAGGGCGGGATGTGATACCCGCTATCAAAATCTGGCGTTGCTCGAGTCTGGCGGGCTGTTCTCTTTGTACGGGGATGGCGAGGTGATGTTTTCTTTCCCGGATCCAATCACATCGGAGCGGGCTGTCAATTTTGTTATGGCGCAGAAACCGGAGGCCCGCCGTGTTTTACTGCTGGGGGGGAATCCTGCAGGCGAATTGCCTTACCTGCTCGCTTATCCGGTCAGGGAAGTTGTCTGGGTCGAGCGTGACCCCGCACTGGAGGGCATGGTCCGGACCGGGGCTCCGGGACTTTACAATCAGTTCGTGCACGACTCACGTTTGCGCCGGGTCTGTGAGGATGGCCCCAGGTTTGTAAAATACTGCCAGGAGCAGTTTGACGTCATCCTGGTTCATGCGCCCGAACCCGTGACGGGCAGTCTGAACCGTCTTTACACCCGCGAGTTTTATGGTGATGTGAGCCGTATTCTCGCCCCGGGCGGGTTTCTGCACACCTCGATTGAGGCCTCTGAGCGGCTCGAGACAGATGCCTCCCGCATGGCCGGTTCCATTTACCGGACACTTAAGGCCGTGTTTCCCGTTGTGAATGTAACGGCCGGAACTCCGATTCAGTTTTTCGCCTCCGGAGTCGACGTGGCGTTATCGATGGATCGTGATGTCCTGTACCGGCGCAGCCGATCTGCACCCGTGACAAGGGGTACCTTCCGTCCTGAGTATTTGCTGGATGCGGATGAATTGGATGCCGGAAAAATGGCATTCACGGTGCAGCGTTTGACCAGACATGATGCGCCCGAAAACACCATCATCCGGCCTGTCTCCTGTTACTACACCCTCATTTTATGGAGCCGATATAGCCACTCCCTGCTTGGGCCCCTGTTTCGGGAGATGGCCGGGTGGCGGCCCGGCTGGGGCACAGGCGGGGTGGGCGGGGTAGGGCTTGTGCTGCTTGGGTTGGCGGCGATGGCACGTCGGAAAACACCCGCCGGGCTGGCGGGACCCGGAACGTGGCAGGTGATGGCCGTGACCGGATTTGGCGGAGTTGCCCTGGAATTGATTCTTCTTTACGCCTTTCAGGGGATGCACGGGTACGTCTACAGCCGGATGGGGTTCATGGTGGGGTTATTCATGTTGGGCGCCGTGACGGGCGCCTGGCAGGTCCGGAGCCTTGAGAAGGCCGGTTATTGCGAGACGAGGGGGATGATCGCCTTGTGCCTGCTGCTGATGGGGCTGGTGGCCTGGGTGGTACGGGTCTGCCTGATGAATGCGGTTGGCCCAGAGTGGTTGCTTTACGGGTTGACCCTGGCCACCGGGGCCGTAGTGGCGATGCAGTTTATTGCCGTCAGCCGCTTGCTGACCCTGAAGGGGGCGGCTCCGGCTGTGGCGGCGGGACGGGTCTGGCTCGCAGATTATTGGGGCTCAGCCTTGGGTGGGTTCCTGGCCGGGATCTTTTTGATGCCAGTCCTCGGGATTGGCGTGACCTGCGACCTTTTGTTGATGGTGTTTACCCTCAGTTTGTTGCTCTTCGCCGTACTTACGCCCAGACACCCGGAATAACCCGATGGCAGAAGGTGCACTTTCCCGCAGCGAGATGGTTCTCAAGAATCCGATATCCATACCGCCTGATCACGATGTTTTTGCAGCCGGGACAAATGGTGTTTTCCCCGTCAATGCCCGGCTGATTACCGCAGTAAACGAAGTGACAGCCTTCCTGCAGAGCCGTCTCCCGCGCTTGAAGCAGCGTTTCGGAGGGGGTGGGCGGAAGGTTCTTGAGCCGGTAGAGCGGGGTGAAGCGTGTGAAGTGAATCGGGACATCAGGGCCGAGTTCCTTGACGATCCAGGCGGCCATTCTCTGGAGGTCCTGCCGATTGTCATTCAGGGTGGGAATCATGAGATTCACAATCTCATACCAGACGCCTGACCGGGATAACCGTTTGAGGGTATCAAGTACAGGTTGGAGCATGCCGTCACAAATCCCTCCGTAAAAGGACTGGGTAAAGGCTTTGAGATCAATCTTAATGGCCTTCACCAACGGGAAAAGGGTTTTCTGGGGAGCTTCGTTGATGAAGCCGTTGGAGATGATGATGGATTCCAGATTCCGGTTTTTGGCCGCCCGGGCGCAGTCATGCATGTACTCGTAGAAGATCGTCGGCTCATTATAGGTGAAGGCGAGGGTTTTGGCTTTCCGTTGAACCGCCTGATCGACGATCTCCTCAGGGCTGAAGTAGGGGGCGGAAAGCTCCTCAGGTGCGGCCTGCGAAATGTCAAAATTCTGACAGAATTTACAATGGATATTGCACCCAACCGTGGCGATAGAAAACGCGCGGGACCCCGGATAGACATGGAACAAGGGCTTTTTCTCGATAGGGTCGAGGTTGGTGACGCTGGGTTGTCCATACACCAGCGTGTAGTATTTCCCATGGCGGTTCTCCCGTACCCCGCAATACCCCCGCATCCCGTCCGGAACCTGACACCGGCGTGGGCAGAGTTCGCAGCCGACGCTCGTGTCAGCCATCGTCTGGTAGAACCGCGCCTCATGGGCGGCCTGGGCCGCTAGCGGACCAACGGGCGTGATGGCCGCAAGCCCTTCGGCCCGGCACCACATGCAGGCAGCAGCGGCCCCTAGGGAGCCGAGAAACTCCCGGCGGCTGATCAGATGGTTAACCTGCGGCTTCATGCCGTCATGCTAGCAAAAAAATGATATTAGGAAATATAAATGCAGAGAGAAACCCCTTGGTCCCTGGGGCTTTTATTCAGGTCTGTTTTTGCGCTGCGGATGCGACGGAGCGCATCCCTCCATTTGGAAAACACATGATAATTTCAAGATTTCAATCCATATGGAGGGTTTCGCTCTGTCGAAACCAGCGCCAGAATGATCAAATCAAATACCCATGGAGCATGAACATGCTCAGTCAGGATAAGATTGCTCCCGCATTAAGGGGCGGGTAGTATTCCGCCCCAATCAGGAAGGGGATCTATGACGATTTGGTTGATGTATTGTTTGCTGGGTGGTGTTGCGGGGCTGTTGGCCGGGCTTTTGGGGGTCGGGGGGGGAGTCATTATTGTGCCGGCTCTGGGGGTCCTGTTCGCCCAACAGCAATTTGCTCCGGATCAAATTCAGCATTTGGTGGTGGGAACATCGCTGGCCAGTATTTTGTTCACCTCGCTTTCCAGCATGAAGGCGCACCATGAACGGGAGAGCGTGGACTGGACCATTGTCAGGCGCATGGCACCCGCCATCGTGATCGGAACCCTCTCGGGGGCCTGGCTGGCCAGCCAGGTGTCAACCCGGTTCCTGCAATGGCTGTTTGTGGTGTTCCTGTTCAGTCTGGCGGCGCAGATGCTACTGAAAGAGCCGGCCAGCCATTCGCCGCGGCAATCGAAGCATATCATGGTCATGACGCTGGTGGGGGGCCTGATCGGAGGGCTCTCCAGCATGGTCGGGATCGGGGGCGGGAGCATGTTGGTTCCCTTTTTATCCTGGTGCAATGTCGCCATGCGTACCGCGATTGGCACATCGTCAGCGATCGGAGTGTTCATTGCCTTGTCGGGGACGGCAGGCAGCGTCATTTTCGCAAAAAGTGATGCGGCTCTGCCGAAATTCTCACTGGGCTATGTCTACCTTCCCGCACTCGCCGGGATCGCGGTGTGCAGCATGTTGACGGCTCCGGTGGGCGCGAAATTGGCACACCGTCTGCCGGTTCCCATCTTGAAGCGTGGATTTGCCCTGTTGCTGCTGGTGATTGGCATCAAACTGCTGATCAATACCGCTCACTTTGGCGGTGGTTGACTAGGGGGTTTTGTTTTGACTCATTTCGGCTCTCCGGATGCGACGGAGCGCATCCCTCCATTGTGAAAGCATCTGACATTTTCATGATTTCAATTCTTAATGGAGGGTTTCGCTCTGTCGAAACCATTACCAAAAGGGCCAAAACAAAAGCCCCTGCGGTGGTTGACAGGGGGGGATGTTTTCTATAGTATTTTTGCGTTTTGTAACACTAATTAGGAGAAACCCCATGTCGTATGTAATATCAGAAAAATGCACAAAGTGTGGCAGTTGCGCCCCGGTGTGTCCTCAGGAAGCGATCGCGGAAGGCCCCAAGCAGTTCGTGATTGATGCCGACAAATGCGTGGATTGTGGCCTCTGCGCCGGCGAATGCCCGGTCGAGGCGATTTCCCCTGCATGATGACTGGCGGATATCGTTTCCTGTTCGGCCCAGTGCGCTCACGGCGACTGGGCCGTTCTCTTGGTATTGATCTCGTTCCCCTCAAGGTCTGTACCTATGACTGCCCCTATTGTCAGGTGGGTAAAACCACGGAGAAAACGCTCGAGCGCCGGGAATATGTTCCGGTGAACGGGGTCCTGGGCGAGTTTGACGACTGGTTGATCCACGATGGTCAGGCTGATTGCGTGACCTTGGCCGGGGGCGGCGAGCCGACCTTGCATTCCCGTTTCGGTGAGGTGATTGACGCGATCGGGGCACGCTGCTCGTTACGCCGGATCCTGCTGAGCAATGGCTCCTTGTTTTCGCAGCCTGACGTCCGTGTGGCGGCGGCCAAGGCAGAGGTGGTCAAAGCGACCCTCAGCGCCTGGGATCAGGCCTCGTTTGAGGCGGTTCATCATCCCCATGCGGCGTTGACGTTTGAGGGGTTTATCAATGGCTTGAATGCGTTTCGCCGCGAGTTCTCGGGCGAGTATTGGCTTGAAGTGTTTGTTGTGCCCGGAGTGAATGATGACCCTGAGCGGATGGGGCGCATCGCCCGGTTGGCTGAACGTATCGGGCCGGATCGGATCCATTTGAATACGGCGGTTCGCCCCGCGCAGGATGGTCTGGTCAAGCCTGTCCCGAGTTTCCGGATGGCTGAGCTGGCCGGACTTTTCAACCCCGTTGCCGAAGTCATCGGGGTGGCGGTCGCTCCCGCGCCAGCTGCGCCGGCCATGACGGCCGATGAGCTGGTTGAACGGATTCTGGGTCTGATTCAGCGGCACCCCGTTACCACTCCGGATCTTTGCGCGACGCTCGGGGCGGGGGGCGAGGAAGTGGATTCTGCGGTGACCGTATTGCTGGCGCGTGGTGTAATAAGAATTGAAGGCGGCTATTATGTCCGAGCGATTGATCTCTGATGGGCTGAATAAGCCCGATAAGGATTTGGACGTGCGGTTACGGCCGACCCGTTTCAAGGATTTCGTTGGCCAGCAGAAAGCCAGCGAACGGCTGGAATTATTCACGCAGGCGGCCAAGCAGCGGGGCGACGTCATGGAGCATGTGTTGCTGTCGGGCCCGCCGGGGTTGGGTAAAACCACGTTGGCCTATATCCTCGCCGCGGAAATGGGCTCGAATATCAAATCCACCTCCGGCCCCGTCATTGATAAACCCGGCGATCTCGCCGGCCTGCTGACCGGACTGGAACGGGGTGATGTCTTGTTCATCGACGAAATCCACCGGATGCAACGCTCGGTCGAGGAGTATCTCTACTCCGCCATGGAGGATTTCGTCATTGATATCATGATTGATCAGGGCGCCAATGCCCGTTCGGTCCGGCTGAATCTCCAGCAATTCACCTTGATCGGGGCGACCACACGGAGCGGATTGCTGACCTCCCCGTTCCGGGCCAGGTTCGGCCTGCCCATCCGGCTGGATTACTACAAGGCGGCGGATTTGGAGCACATTGTCATGCGCTCCGCACGAATTCTGGATGTGGATGTCGATGCCGGCGGGGCGCGTGAAATTGCGCGTCGTTCCCGAGGCACGCCCCGTATCTGCAATAATCTGCTGCGGCGGGTGCGTGATTTCGCCCAGGTGAAAGCGGATGGCAAAATCAATGAGTCCGTGGCGGCGGCAGCCCTGACCATGCTGGACATTGATCAGGACGGCCTTGATGAGATGGACAAGCGGATCCTTGAGACCATCATGCACCGCTTTTCCGGCGGGCCCGTTGGGCTGAGTTCGCTGGCCGTCTCGGTGGGGGAAGAAGCCGATACCATTGAGGAAGTGTATGAACCGTTCCTGATTCAGGAGGGATTCATCAAGCGCACGCCGCAAGGGCGTGTGGCGACCGATCTCTGCTACCGGCGTTTCGGGGTCAAACCCAACGAGGGACAGGGGCGGTTGCTCTGATCGTTCCCTGTCGATTTCCTGTTGCCCCTGGATTGCGGAACCCTGCCTGATTTGGCATAATGGCAACAGGGTCAAGGGTGACCTTCGATTGCGGGGTGGGGTATGACGAATGAGCTTCTCCAGATGGTCGGAGTTCTCCGGTGGTACGGGATTCAGGATGAACGTCTGCTTTCTGTAATGGGGCGTCTTCCCCGACATTCTTTCATTCCCGAGCCATTCAGAGATCTCCACAATGCCTATGGCGATCATCCCTGTCCGATTGGCGAAGGACAGACCATCTCCCAGCCTTTTATCGTTGCGTATATGACCGAAAAGCTTGCCCTCAAACCAAACGACAAGGTGCTCGAGATTGGGACAGGCTCTGGGTATCAGGCGGCGGTATTAGCCGGCATGGGTGCCCGCGTGTATACGGTGGAAATTATTCCCGCATTGGCGTTGCATGCCCGAAGCGTTCTGGCAGAGCTAGGCGAGGACGACCATGTGCACGTTCGCCAAGGAGATGGCTACAAGGGGTGGCCGGAAGAAGCGCCGTTTGATTCCGTCATTGTTACCTGCGCCCCTGAACATGTTCCCGAGGCCCTGGTCTCCCAACTGCGGGAGGGGGGCGTTATGATTTTGCCTACGGGCGTCTGGATGGATCAGCGTCTGGTCATTCTCCACAAAAATCATGACCGGATTGAAAAAACCGATGACCTCCCGGTTCGGTTCGTTCCCATGGTACACCCTGGGCGGTAAGCAGAGGCATCCGGACCTATCCCCTTATTCTCAGGTATTTACTGACTGTAATATCAGGGAATCCCTGATTGTGAGAATTCTTAAAAAAACCCACTTTACTGCCAATGAATTTGTGATGGATTTTTAAGTAATCACATTTTGGGAGGACTCAGATGACACATCAATCGAATGCGGAATGCGGAATCGCTGAAGTGAAAGATGACTCGAATGCGAGGGACGCCGTGTATGAGGCAACGGATGCGGCGATTGAAGCCATCGAGAAAGCGTATGTGGCCAAGGTGTCCCAAGCTCCGGTTAGCCAGAACAAAACATATGAAGTCGACTATGCGGCCAAGGCGGCCGCCAAAGTCTCGATCTACGAAATTGCATCCAGAGCGATCACCTCCATGGCCATCGGGGCTTCAGATAAAAAAATGATGATCGCGGCCACGGCCATTGCCACCATCCGTCAAATTCGTTGGAGTTAAGTCATGAATCAAAAAGATAAAGCACACCATGTTGTCAAGGCCGCCACGAAAGCCGCCATCAACGACGGAAAAGCCGCCGAAGACAAAGCGGATATCAAGCTCGCCCTAGTGGCCTATCAGGTTGCCTGTGATCAGAAAAAACACACAAAGCATGATGTCATTAGAGTGAACTGGCAAAACGCCATCCCCACCCCCTCCTAATGACTGCCCGCTGGCCCACTCCGTTGCTCACATCCATGGAGCCATTGGCTGACCAATAGGTGATACACCCGGAGGTGTCCCGAAATTCGGAGCGATGTCCATTGGCCCCATTTTAATGGTCACATAGATTGACAGGAGCATCAATCCCACCATCACCGTGATTCCGACAGCCGTCCAGAAATTCTCATTATGCAACCATTTATGCATCTTGTCAGTGAATGCATGATGAGTCTCATCCGGATGTGCGTGTGGCCACATATTTCCTGTTAATGTTGGATGCATAATCACCACCTTTCGTATTCAACTTCCGTCCTTAATGATATTTTCCGCCTAACCGGTGAACTTGTCGATTCTTATCTGACAAAATTTTAACTGATTGTTGACGCAGAGGGGGAGGGTCATGTATTGTTTCTGCCCCGTTCAGGCGGAGAAGCTTTTGCGGGGGTTATGCCAGCGCAAAGGTTAGGTTAATAGAGTCAAATAAAGGAGTAACAAATGTCGATTAAAGTGGGTATCAATGGATTCGGGCGTATCGGCCGTATGGCCTTTCAGGCCCTGTGTGATCAGGGGCTTCTGGGCAAGGCGATTGATGTCGTCGCAGTCGTCGATGTTTCGACGGACGCAGACTATTTCGCCTACCAGATGAAGTATGACTCGGTTCACGGCCGTTTCAAACACACCGTCACCACCGAGAAGAGCAATCCTGCCTCTGCAGAAGCGGATCTGATCGTCGTCAACGGTCACAAGATCAAGTGCGTCATGGCGACCAAGTCCCCTGACCTGCTTCCCTGGAAAGCCCTGGGCGTGGATTACGTCATCGAGTGCACCGGTCTGTTCACGGACTCCGAGAAGGCCAAGGGCCATCTCGCCGCGGGCGCCAAGAAGGTCATCATCTCCGCGCCTGGCAAGGGCGAAGTCAAGACCATCGTCATGGGTGTGAACGAGGGCGAATACGACAGCGCGAAGCATGCTATCGTCTCCAACGCGTCCTGCACCACCAACTGCCTGGCCCCTGTGGTCCATGTGCTGTTGAAGGAAGGCTTTGGCATTGAGACCGGTCTGATGACCACCATCCATGCCTATACCGCGACCCAGAAAACCGTTGACGGTCCCTCGAAGAAGGACTGGCGCGGCGGTCGTGCGGCGGCCCAGAACATCATTCCCTCCACCACCGGTGCCGCCAAGGCCGTGGGTGAAGTGCTTCCCGCGACCAAGGGCAAGCTGACGGGTATGTCGTTCCGCGTCCCGACGCCGGACGTCTCCGTGGTGGATCTGACCTTCCGTACCACGAAGGACACGTCGATTGAAGAGATTGACGCGGCGCTCAAGAAAGCCTCCACAACGTATCTCAAGAATATCCTGGGCGTGGCGACGGAAGAGTTGGTTTCGACCGACTTTATCCATGATCCCCGTTCCTCGATCTATGATTCGCTGGCCACGCTGCAGAACAACCTGAAGGGCGAGAAGCGTTTCTTCAAGGTGGTGAGCTGGTACGACAACGAGTGGGGGTACTCCAACCGCGTTGTTGAATTGGTCCAGTACATGGCCCAAAAAGACGGCGTTAAGTAAGTCGACTGAATCGTTAGTCGCTTAGGCTGTTAGACTGTCGGGGTGCCTGTCATCCTGCGGTCTACAGCCTAATTACTTTTTTTGTATGTTGAATAGCTCAGGAGATCGACTCATGAAAAAAACTGTACGTGATGTAAATCTGAAGGGGAAACGCGTCATCATGCGCGTGGACTTCAATGTGCCGCAGGACAAGGTTACCGGTGCCATCTCGAACACCAAGCGTATCGAGGCGGCGCTGCCGACCATCAAGTATGCCTTGGAGCAGGGCGCTTCCGTCGTGCTGATGAGTCATTTGGGTCGTCCTGACGGCAAAGTGATTGCCAAATTTTCGTTGAAGCCGGTGGCCGAAGCCCTTGAGAAGTTGTTGGGCAAGCCGGTGAAATTCCTGTCTGACTGTGTCGGCCCTGCCGTTGAGGCCGCCTGTGCCCCCGGTGCGGTGAAGCCCGGTGACGTGATTCTGCTCGAGAACCTCCGCTTCCACATCGAGGAAGAAGGCAAGGTCAAGAATGAGGATGGCACCTCGGTTAAAGCTGACCCCAAAGCGGTTGAGGCCTTTCGCGCAAGCCTCAGCAAACTAGGGGATGTGTATGTCAATGATGCGTTTGGCACCGCTCATCGCGCCCATTCATCGATGGTCGGCGTGAACCTTCCTGAAAAAGTGTCCGGATTCCTGATGGAGGCCGAACTCAATGCCTTCACCGCCGTGCTGAACAATCCAAAACGCCCGTTGCTGGCAATCCTGGGTGGGGCCAAGATTGCGGACAAAATCCCGCTGATCAATAACCTGCTGGATACGGCCAATGAAATCATCATTGGCGGGGCCATGGCCTTCACGTTCAAGAAGGTTCTCAACAACATGGAAATCGGATCCAGCCTCTTTGATCCCGAAGGCGCAAAGCTGGTGAAGGACCTGATGGCCAAGGCGACTGCCAAAAACGTGAAAATCCACCTGCCGGTGGATTACATCTGCGGCGACAAGTTTGCCGATGATGCCAATGTCATGGCCGCCGATGATGCGTCCGGCATCAAGCCCGGCTGGTTGGGGCTGGATGTCGGGCCGAAGTCAAACGCCATTTTCTGCGAGGCCATTGCCCGCGCCCGGACCATTGTCTGGAATGGGCCTGCCGGTGTGTTCGAGATGGAGAAGTTCGCCACCGGAACCAAAGTGATGGCCGATGCAATCGCGAAGGCGACGGCGTCAGGTGCAGTCACCGTGGTTGGCGGGGGCGATACAGCCACGGCTGCCAAGAAATTCAAGGTGGTGGACAAGGTAACCCACTGTTCCACCGGGGGTGGAGCCAGTTTGGAGTTCCTGGAAGGCAAGGTCCTGCCGGGCGTAGCCGCCTTGAGCGATAAGTAATGAATTGTAATAGGAGGGTGGGAAATGGTATCCCATCTCCCTTAACGAACAACTTTATAAAGATTTCGGATTGATCCTATGCGTAAAAAAATTGTTGCCGGTAATTGGAAGCTGAACAAACTCACAGGGCAGGCGGCCGAATTGGCCGTTGCCTTGAAGGCGAAATTGGCCGATAAATCGGATGTCGAAGTCGTGCTCTGCCCGACCTTTACCGCCCTGAAAACGGTCGCGGATGTCATTAATGGCTCTCAGATCAAACTGGGCGGCCAGAACATGCACTGGGAGAAAGACGGGGCCTTTACCGGTGAGATTTCGGCCGATATGCTCCGTGATGTCGGCTGCCAGTATGTCATCCTCGGGCACAGTGAGCGCCGACAGTTTTTCGGTGAGACGGATGCCTCCGTCAGCCGCAAGGTTAAGGCCGCCCTGGCCGCCAACCTGACCCCGATTGTATGCGTGGGTGAGACACTCGAACAGCGCGAAGCCAACCAGACCGAAGATGTGGTGACCACGCAGGTGACCAAGAGCCTCGCGGGTTTGGATGAAACCAGTTTCCGCCGCATTGTGGTAGCCTATGAGCCGGTGTGGGCGATCGGGACCGGCCGTACGGCCAGTCCGGCGCAGGCACAGGAAGTGCATGCCTTGATTCGTCGCGTTCTTTCCAAAATGTGCAATCCCGGTGCGGCCCAAGCGGTTCGTATTCAGTACGGCGGCAGCATGAAGCCGGCGAATGCCAAGGAATTAATGTCCCAGCCGGATATCGACGGCGGGTTGATTGGTGGGGCGGCGCTGGATGCGGCCTCGTTTATTGCCATTATTGAAGCGGCGGTTTGAAACTAGCGGATAATTCCGCAAACGGAAGGTGAATTATGGGCGGTTTTTTATACGGTTTTTTGATTTTCATTGAGATTGTGTCGTCCCTTCTGTTGATCGGGATTATCCTCCTTCAAAAGACCAAGGATGAGGGGTTGGGCCTGGCCTTCGGGGCAGGGGTGGGCGAAACCCTGTTTGGCTCGCGCACCGGAAATGTCCTGACCAAGATCACGGTGACCTTGGCCGCCATCTTCCTGCTCAATACCCTGGCTATCGGCTATATTGCCGCAGGTCGTGCGGGCACTGGGTCGGTGATTGACCGGCTTCCCGCACAGCAAGCGGCCCCGGTGTCAGCGGCTCCGGCGGCGCCTGCCCCTGTGGGGATTCCCTCAGGGAGTGGGGATGTCGCACCTGCCCCGTCGATGCCTGCAACGACCACGCCTTGATGCGGGTGTTGGAGGGTGTACTGTGATGATGTCTGAAAAGGGTCCTCTCTGGGTTTGGCCAGGGTGGATCCTTTTGCTTTTTATTCAGCTGAGTCTGGTCACCGGCGGGTGGGGTGGCGAATCGGTATTCTACGCCGAGACCAAGCGGATTGCCGGATTTGATCCCGCCAAGGCGATGGATCTCCCGTCCATCCAGGCCATGAGTAAGATGTATGAGGGGCTGGTTCAATATGCCTATCTGGAACGGCCCTACTGCGTCGAACCCTGTCTGGCCGAAGCCTTGCCGACCATTTCGCCGGATGGCCTCATTTATTCCTTCAAGATCCGCAAGGGAATCTATTTTCAGGATGACCCCTGTTTTTTCAATTCCCCTGCAGGGAAAGGCAAAGGACGCGAACTCTGCGCCACGGACTTTGTCTACGGCATCAAGCGCGTCGCTGACCTGAAGGTCGGATCACCCGGCTATTGGGCCTTTCGGGACCGGATTACCGGGTTGGACGAGTTCCGGACCCGTTCAGGACAAGGCCCAACGGATTATGATGCCCCTGTAGCCGGCCTTGAAACGCCGGATCCCTACACGCTACGCATCCATCTGATCCGTCCTTTCCCGGCCTTGTTGTGGATTCTGACCATGAATTTCGCGTATGCGGTTCCCCGTGAAGCCGTGGAGTATTATGGGGTGGATTTTGTTTCGCACCCCGTGGGAACCGGACCATATATTCTGAAGTCCCACATTCATAATTACCGCCTTGAATTTGAGCGAAACCCGAAATGGCGGGAAACGGGGCGCGAAGAGCGTTATCCGGCTTCTGGTGAGGGATCAGATGTGGCCAATGGTTTTTTGGCCGATGCCAGCAAACCGCTACCGTTCATTGACCGGCTGGTGCAGTACGTCATTACCGATCCCTCGACCCAGTGGCTTTTATTTCTTTCCGGACAACTGGAGGCGACCGCCTTGTCCCGTGATAATTGGGATGCCGTCGTAACGTCGGACCGGAAGTTGACCCGGGAGATGACGGAGCGCGGGATTGAGATGAGTTCTGCGCCGGCTTTGGATACCGCCTATCTTGGCTTCAATATGGAGGATCCGGTGGTGGGAACCAACCGATGCCTTCGCCAGGCGATGATGGCCGCATTCGACCGGGAACGGTGGGTCAAGTTCCAGAATGGACGGGTGACGCCCGCCATGGGACCGATTCCGCCCGCCATGGGGGTGTCCGCCCCCAATGAAAGCCTTTTCCCCTTTGATCTCGAACGGGCCCGTCAATTGATGGTCCAGGCGGGTTATCCCGACGGCAAGGACCCGGGCACCGGACGTCGGCTTGAGCTGACATTGGAGTTGGGGTCCGGAGAACCTGAGACGCGGGAGATGGTCGAAGTGCTGGCCTCCTTCATGGAACGTATTGGGATTGTATTGGTGCCGAGTTTCAACAATTGGCCTTCTTTCTTGAAAAAACTTGAGCAGAAGCGGGCGCAGATTTTCTACCTGAGCTGGATGGCCGATTACCCGGATCCGGAAAACTTTTTACAGCTTTTCTATGGTCCGAATATCACCCCGGGTGCCAACCGCTGTAATTATGTGAATCCGGATTATGACCGGTTGTATGAAAAATCAGGCACCTTGCCTGAAGGAATCGAAAAACGAAAAGTCTATGCCCGCATGGAGAAGATCGTAAAAGGGGATTGTCCCTGGCTGTTTTTACACCATTCACTGACGGTGACGCTCAAGCACGCCTGGTTGAAAAATTTCAAACCCCATGACTTCCCGCTCGGGCTCAATAAATATTACCGGATTGATGGAAGAAAAGATGGTAACTTGTAACGCATGAGCGATTCAGTCAAAGAGCTTGTCGAGCGCGCCCGGCTGGCGCAACAGATCATCGAGTATTGGCCGCAGGAGCAGGTCGATCTGATGGTGGCCGCTGTGGGGTGGGAACTCTATAAAGAGGAAAACGCCATCCGATGCGCCGAATTGGCGATCCGTGAGACCGGCATGGGGGTCTATGAGGACAAGTTGCTGAAACACCGCAAGAAGACCCTTGGTGTGTTGCGCGATCTGCATGGGGTCCAGACGGTTGGCGTGATTGAGACTGACGAGGCACGCGGACTAATTAAGATCGCCAAACCGGTTGGCGTGGTGGCTGCGATTATGCCTGTAACCAATCCGACGTCCACCCCGGCCGGAAACGGGCTGGCGATCCTGAAGACCCGCAATGCGGTCATTTTCGGGGCTCATCCCCGGGCCCGCGAGACGACCGGTCTGGTCGTGGAACTGATGCGAAAAGGCCTTCGTAAGGCAGGGGCGCCCGTCGATCTGGTACAGGGGCTGCCTGAGCCGTCGCGGGAAGCCGTGCGGGAGTTGATGTCAGCCGCGGATCTGGTGGTGGCTACAGGGGCGGATGCGATTGTCAAGGCCGCCTATTCAAGCGGAACCCCGGCGTATGGAGTAGGGGCGGGGAATGCCTGCGTGGTGGTGGATGAGACCGCTGTGATTCCGGATGTGGCCAGAAAGGTATTCCTCAGCAAGACGTTTGATAACGCCACCTCCTGTTCGAGTGAGAATTCCCTGATTATCCAGAAGAGCATCTGGAATGAGTTGATCAAGGCGTTGCAGGCGGAAGGCGGATACCTTTGTACGGCTGAAGACAAGGTCCGTTTGCAGGCGACCCTCTGGCCTGATTCCCATAAATTGAATTCCCTGATTGTGGCCAGACCGGCCCGCACGATCGCACAAATGGCGTCCCTGCAGGTACCGGACTCCACCCGTTTTTTGATGGTGGTAGGCGAGGAACCGCTGGTTAAAGACTTGTTTGCGGGAGAGAAGCTATCCCCCGTGGTGACGCTCTGGCGCTACGATGCTTTTGCGGAGGCGGTGGACTATGTGGAACGTTTGACCCGGGCCTGCGGCTATGGCCATTCCTGCGGCATTCACAGTCTGAATCAAGCCCATATCATGGAACTCGCCACCAAGTGTCATGTGAGCCGGATGATGGTCAATCAGCCGCAGTGTTATGCCAATAGCGGCAACTATGACAACGGGATGCCCTTCACCATGACCCTGGGGTGCGGAACCTGGGGTGGCAATATCACCAGTGATAATATTGTGTGGAAGCATTTCCTCAATAACACCTGGGTATCAAAACCGATTCCCGCGGTCATCCCCGATGAAAATGAAATCTTCAAGAGCTGTTGGGCCATGCTGGGAAAAAGTTGATGACGCAAACAACGCGGGAGCATGTGACTATGGATCCAACCACTTTAGACCTTGAGATATCTGCCGGCATCAATTTCGCGGTCGCCATGTTTCGCTGGTGGCACCCCTCATCGAGCCAGGTGCTGAAGGGGGTTCTGGTTCTGGTTCCGGGAAGCAATGGGGACGGACGACCCGATGTAGCCGATCCCTTTTGGCAGGAATTTGCCCGGGGCCACGACCTTGCGCTGGTCGGGTGCTGGTTCAAGGATCATCCGCATGAAAACATGGCGATTGAGGAGTACGCCCTTGCGGGAAATGGAAGTGGCCAGGCACTGCTGGATGCCGTTGAAGGTCTGGCGAAGGCAGCCGGTCATCCTGAAGCGGGGGCTGCACCCCTCCTGCTCTGGGGGATGTCTGCCGGGGGGCAATTCAATTACGAGTTTGCCTGCTGGAAGCCCGGGCGGGTATTGGCATTCGTCGTCAATAAGGGTGGCTTTTACTTCACTCATCTGGCGCCCCCGGCCACACGCGCCGTGCCTGGAATTTTCTTCATCGGGGGCAAGGATGAGGAGTTCCGGATTCACAGTATTCGCGGCATTTTCGCCGTGAATCACTGTGCGGGGGCGGCCTGGAAACTTGTCGTTGAAGCCGATAAAGCGCATGAACTCGGACGGTCGCGCGAGGAGACGGTCGATTTCTTTGCCGGAGTGTTGGCGCGCCAACCCTGAGGCTCATCCTGAAGACAGGATTCTGAGTTGTTTTCAGTGGCGACACCGCATACAATCCCGCCCCGATGATTTCATTGGTTAAAGATATATTTGCGCGCCGTGAACTGCTATCCATGCTGGTGGTCCGGAACGTCAAGATCCGCTATAAGGAATCGGCCCTCGGATTCCTTTGGACCCTGTTGGGCCCGGTTTTCCTGATTGCCATCTACGGCGTTTTCATGAACATCATCATGAAATTCAATATGCCCATGACCGTGCTGGTATCAGGCATTTTTGTCTGGCAGTACCTCGCCATGTGCCTCGGGGATTCCTCATTCGCCATTATCGGTAATGCGAATCTGGTCAAAAAAGCCTGTTTTCCCCGGGTCTTATTGCCTCTTTCCATTGTCCTGGCCAATTTCGTGAACTTCCTGCTTTCACTGGGGGTGATGCTGGTCTATTTGATCTGGGTTGGCCCACACTTCGGGGGGATCCTGTGGCTTCCTCTGGCATTGGTGGTTCATCTGGCATTGTGTACGGGGGTGAGCCTGGCGCTGAGTGCCTTGAATGTGTTCTTCCGGGATGTCCAGCATCTGACTGGGATTTTCACCATGGCGTGGTTTTTTCTGACACCGGTGGTCTATGACATCTCGATGATTGCCACCATTATCGAGAAACATCCCATACTGGGCCAATTGTACTTTTTGAATCCCATGGCCGGAATTCTGGCGCTTTACCGGACCGCCTTGCTGGGACGTCCTCTGCCGGACATCTCCCTGATCGCCCTTTCGGCGGGCATGACCGTCGTAGTTTTCATAGCCGGCATTCTGGTCTTTCAGAAACTTCAACCCGGATTTGCGGACGAACTGTAACATGAGTGATATTGCCATACAGGTTGAAGGAGTAGGGAAGCGATTCCGGTTGAGGAGTTCCGGCGGCCGCACCTTGAAATCCATGGTCATGGATATGATCCATGCCCCTGGAAGTGAGCGTGACTTGTGGGCGCTCAAGGATATCAGTTTCAGCGTTGAGCGTGGCTCCACGCTCGGCTTGATCGGTGCCAATGGGGCGGGCAAAAGCACACTGCTGTCGGTTCTGGCAGGAACCATGACGCCCACTGAAGGCAAAATCAAGACCACCGGTGTGATTTCTTCCTTACTGGAATTGGGCGCCGGCTTCCATCCCGATCTGACCGGGCGGGAGAATGTATTTCTGGCCGGTGCCATCATGGGGTTGACCCGGGAACAAATGATCCGACGGTTTGACGCCATCGTCAGCTTTGCGGATATCGGCACGTTTATCGACCAACCCGTAAAGCATTACTCTTCGGGCATGTATGTCCGGCTGGGCTTTGCGGTGGCGGTGGAGGTAGATCCGGATATCCTGCTGGTGGATGAAGTACTTGCGGTCGGAGATGCCTCCTTTCAACGCAAATGTCTGCGGCGGATGTCCGAATTCCGTGACCAGAAAAAGACCATGCTGATCATCTCGCATGACCTGGGAACCATTCAATCCGTAAGCGATCAGATTCTGTTTCTTGACCATGGCCGCGTATTGGGCCATGGCGATCCCGGTAAAGTCGTGGGCCAGTATGAAACCTTCTGGCGCAATCAGGCGAGTGCGGAACGCAGTCGGGAATGGGGCACCCGTGAGGTCATTATCACCGGTGCCAATTTTTCCGACGAGACCGGTCTTCCCACCACAAAATTCAAGTGGGGCCATCCCCTGACCGTTCAGCTGGGGTATGAGGTAAAAACGCCTGTGGGTCCTTCGATATTCGGGTTTGGCATCAGCGACGAGGCCGGGCGGCTGGTTCATGGCAGCAACACCGAGATTGCGGCGGTGTCGATCCCCAGGCTGTCCGGTTCCGGACAGGTCGAGTTGAGGATCCCGCAGCTGAATCTGGCCCGCGGCACCTACTTTTTATCGTTTTCCGTTCATTCCGCTGACCACAAGGTGAACTATCACCGGATGGACAATGCCTTTGCGATCGGGGTGGAGTCGGACAAGAGTTTTGAAGGGATTTGTCACATGCCCAGCGAGTGGAGGATCGGATGAGTTCCATTACCGAAAACCCTGTGGTACAGGATCTGATCCAGCGCGCATTATTGGAAGATATCGGGAGCGGGGATGTTACCACCCTGTCCGTCGTGCCCGAAAGCAGTCGGGGAAAGGCGGTGATTCTAGCCCGCGGGAATTATGTGGTATCCGGAGGGGAGGTGGCTCAGGCCGTATTTGCCAGCGTGGACCCGGCCCTCCAGTGCCGCTGTCTGGTCGCGGACGGAATGGCCGTCAGGCCGGATCAGGCCTTAATGACCATTGAGGGCCCCATTCGCGGTATTCTTACAGGGGAACGGACGGCGCTCAACTTCATGCAGCGGATGACGGGCATCGCCTCGCGCACCCGGGAATTTGTAGATCTTGTTAACCCATTCGGAACCCGGATTCTGGACACCCGCAAGACGACGCCCACGTTGCGCGTTCTGGAAAAATATGCCGTGACCTGCGGCGGGGGGACGAATCACCGGATGGGGTTGTACGATATGGTGCTGATCAAGGACAACCATCGCCGTCTCTGGCAGGAGGCCGGCATCACCAATCTGCAGGGGGCGGTCGCGGCGGCGCGGGCTAAATTCCCCGGTATTCCCGTTGAGGTGGAAGTGGAGTCCGAAGAGGAGTTGCGTGACGCATTGCGGGCCTCTCCCGAATGGATCATGCTGGATAACATGGCCCCGGACCGGATGAAGGCCTGTGTCGCGATTTGCGCGAAACGATGCAAGCTGGAAGCCTCGGGTGGAGTTTCCCTGGCCACCGTTGCGGCCATTGCGGCCACGGGCGTGGATGCCATTTCTATTGGCGGCCTGACCCATTCCGCGCCTGCCGCCGATTTATCACTTGAACTTGATTAGTTGCTATGGGGTTGAGTCCTATGGAATATTTTTTCGTTATTGATATTGGAAATACCAGCACCCATATCGGGCTGGCCCGCGGCCGGCGGATCATCCGTCAGTGCCGAATGTCGACCCGCGAGGGGCGTGAAGAGCGTAAAATCATGCTGCTCCTGCGCAAATTGGCCACTGGCCGGACGGTCCGGGATGCGGTCTTGTGTTCGGTGGTCCCCGGTCTCAACCCGCTCTGGGCGCAGGTGCTCCAGAAACTGTGCGGGAAAGCCCCTTTACTGGTCGGGCATAGTATTAATTTGAATATCAAGGTGGATTATCCCCAACCTGAAACCATCGGGGCCGATCGGCTGGCTGATACCGCGGCCGCCTGGGATCTCTATGGGTCTGCCGTCATTGTGGCCGACTTCGGAACGGCCCTGACCTTTGATATCGTCACGGGTGATGGCCGGTATGTGGGGGGCGTGATTGCGCCCGGGCTCCCCTTGATGACGGATTATCTGGCCGAACGGACGGCCTTGCTGCCCGAGATCGGGCTGGATGGCCGGTTTAAAAATATCGGACGCTCCACGAGTGAGGCCATGCGAATCGGTGTAGTGGTTGGCTACCGGGGCATGGTCCGGGAGATCCTCAACCATGTGAAGGCCGGGATGAAAGAGCGGAAAGTGCAGTTCTGTGCGACAGGTGGATATGCCGGGTTGGCCCTGAAAGGCCTCGATACCCCTGTTGATATTGTGCCGGATCTGACGTTGAACGGACTGGTATTGCTCAGGGAGTTAAACCGCTCATGATGGGCCGGGTCCTTGGTGTGGATTACGGAACCCGACGCGTAGGCATTGCGATCAGTGACCCCATGGCCATGCTGGCGACGCCACTATCCGTCGAAACCATTCGCTCCGTCGAGGAGGCGATCGCCGCCGTGTGCCGGATTGCCCGTGACCGCGGGGTGGTTAAAATCGTGGTGGGCATTCCGATCAACATGGATGGCACCAATGGCGCGATGGCGCTGGAAGCCGGAAAATTTGTCGAACTCTTGAGAACGGCGAGCGGTTTACCGGTCGATACAACGGATGAGCGCTTAAGCACCAGCCTGGTGGAGCGGATGCTTCTGGAGGCGGATGTCTCGCGCGAGCGGCGCAAAGAGGTTCGCGATAAACTGGCTGCACAAGTCATTTTGCAGGGCTATCTGGATACGAAGGCTGAAGCGAACTACGTTCATGATCCGGATAATGATTGAGCTCCAGGGACAGGCTTCTGGTCCGGAGGGTTCCGCGAAATGCCCCCCGGATCTGCACCTGAATCGTCTCTCCCCCTGCGGGAATCGTGAATGACTGCCGCACTTTCATCCACCCATCTGACCGTGCCAGAAGCGGCTCCTTTACGGCAAAATTTTGATTTGTGATTGATCCCTGATTGCCCCGCCGTATGAGCGTCACGGCCATGACAGTAGTTCCGGCAAACGAAACTCCTTTTCCGAATAATCCACTCATACTCCAACTCTGGCCAGGTTGGACGTGAATGAGCGGGGCCGTAAGGGTAACCCCGGCCTCAGCTGCTCCGGATTCAAGCTGGATACAAATGCCCTCTTTTTTGAGGGCAAGAACCGACGCCTTCTGAAGCCGGTAATCTCCAAGTTGGATTTGCCATCCGGGAATGGCTCGACCGGGCGGGACGGGGGATTGCGGGTTAATAAGCAAATTGGTTTTTACCTGAACATGGGTTGCGGCCAGTGGGGTAGGTGAGACTCCTATAGTGGCGCGATAGTCTCTTTGCTCGAACCAGACCCGGATCGCGGCAAGGATTAAAAGCACCATAATGACGGCAGCAGACAAAAACAGCCTTTGCCACTGGCGGATGGATCGTCGCAAGGTTGTAATGTCCTGCATCGCGACAGTCGGGCGTGCCAATTTTTCCGGGGCTGTGGGCGGGGTAAAGTCCAAACGGGCCCTCAACGGAAGTGTCTGGACCAGCGGATCGGTCTTCAACAAGGCGCACCGGTCCAGCTCAAGCCCTGAATGAATCAGGGTCGTCCGGAAACTATCCAGATCAAAGGGCACCCGCCGCCAGAACACCGCACGGGCAGCCGTGTCGTAAATACAGTAACTGGCCCGGGGGTCACCATCCCGCGAACAGCCCACTGAGCCGACATTGACGAAATAGCGTTTGCCCGGCTCGATCTCGAAATCCTGAGGGGCAATCTGGCGAGGCACACCGCTTGGCCCGAGGAGGAAAAATGCCGGCTCGTGTGTGTGGCCCGCCAACAGAAGTGGTGAGTCGACGGCCTGCCAGGACGGGATCGTCTCTTCCGGATTCAGCACATAATCAAAACTTGCTGGACGGGAAAATTCGCCATGGGCACACTGGAATCCATTGCCGATGATGGTTAGGGGAAACGAGGCTAAAAAGGCAGAGGCCTTCCGGTTGAGCCTGGCGGCCGTCCACCGGATCATATCCCGGGCATGGGGATTAAATGACGTGTCATCCATTCTGCCACTGACCACCGCGTCATGATTCCCCAGCACGAAAGCGTCGATGTGCGCGTGTGCCTCATTGAGCACTTCGACGGGAGAGGGGCCATAGCCGATGAGGTCGCCGAGGCACAGGATATAATCAATTTTGTTGCTGCGGATATCGCGATGAACGGCCCGCCACGCCGGCAGGTTGGCATGGATGTCAGAAATAAAGGCATAACGCATAGCTAATAACTAGCACGTTATAGCTAATCATCTCAATTAAATTATTCAGGCGATGTTTCCGCCGGCAAGGTCTATTGCTTTGGCCCTTCTGGCACAGGTTTCGACAGAGCGAAACCCTCCATAAGGGTTGAAAGCATGGCCGTATCGCGTGTGTTCGAATGGAGGGATGCGCTCCGTCGCATCCGCAGCGCCAAAATAGGCCAAAACAATACCCCCTCCTTCAGCCGGGTGCGGCAGCTTTATTTAGCCTTCATCGACCATTTATCCTCGGGATCGGCCGGTTTGGTCGCGGGCTCAGCGGCAACGGCGGGAGCGGCGGTGACGACGGGCTCAGCAGGTGCGACCGGAGCAGCGGGAGCGGCCTCCTGAGGCACGGCAGGAACGGGCGCGCTCACTGGCTCCACGGCTTCTGCCGGTGCCTTGATCGGGACCTCTGTCGGCTGCGCGGTGAATAATTTAGGTTTCAGGATTAATAGTTTTCCTGAAAAGTTTCCCTGCAGGGCCAGACGCAGCTGCACGCCTCCCTCAGGAATAATAAACTGCTCCTGAATTTTCGAGAGTCCGGAGGCCTGGGCGGGCGGGATGTTCAAGGTGACAAAATTCGAGACAATCGTCCCGCCGCTTTTCTGGAGCATGAGCGTCAAAGAGACGGTCCCATTGAAGTCCTTTTTCTTCTGCAACGAGGTGTCAAACGTCCAGCTTTGGCCCAGTTGAACACTCACCCAGCTGGATGACAGGGCAATTCCCTTGGTGGCTTTTTTGGAGTTGAAATACAGGAACGGCTGTTTGAAGGGGTCGAGGTTAATCCCGACCTGCTGGTTATTTTTATCCTCCATATGAATATCCCACCCGGCGATCGGGTCCCCGGGCTTAACCGCCCGATCCGGCAGGGAGAGACTATTCCGGTCGGAAGCGGCCAATGGCTTCGTACTGGCTGCATTGATGTCGTCGACGTGCGGGATGGTTCGCCAGACCGCAACGAACACAATCAAAACGACGAACAGGGCCAGCGAAATCATGCTGAGCGGAAGTTTCTTTTTCCGTTTAGGAATGGTCTTCAGGTCCTGGACGGCGACGACATCGCGTGTCGCCTGTGCGGGTGATTTCGGCGGGGAGAACATGACCTGCCAGTTTGCCGAAGTTTGTTCGGCCGCCCCTTTCACCGGCTCGGGCAGGTAGTAGCTTTGATCGAGTTTAAGCCCGGTGGCCTTGAGCGCCTTCCGATAGGCCTCGACATCAAATCTGACGCGGCGCCAGTAGATCGCCCGTGATTCGGTTTCATAGATGCAGTAACAGGAGCGCAGGTCGTTATCGCGAGACTGGCCCACGGAGCCGACATTGACGAAATAGCGTTTGCCCGGATCGATGGTAAAGTCCTGGGGTTCCACCAGGCGGGGAATGCCGCTGTTGCCCAGGACGTGAATGGAGGGAACATGGGTATGACCGACGAAAAGCAGGTCGGCTTCCGTCGCTTTCCATGAGGGCATGACCTCTGCCGCTTCCGAAGCATAGTCAAAGTTCCCCGGCTCTGAAAATTCACCATGGGCGCAGAGAAAGCCGTCGCCAATCAGGGTGAGGGGGAGGGAGGAGATGAACTTCAGGTCATCCGCACTCACCTGCTTGCGGGTCCATTCCAAAAGACGCTGGGCATCCTCATTGAATAACGTTGCGTCCAGCTTCCCGCACAGGGCAGCATCATGGTTGCCCAGGATAACGGCATCCACATTATTGCGGACTTCGCGGAGCAGTTGTGCCGGATTCGGGCCATAGCCTACGATATCGCCCAGGCAGATAATACGGTCTACATTATTATTCTGGATATCTTCGTAGACGACTTTCCATGCCTGCATATTGGCGTGGAGATCTGAAATAATCGCATAACGCATAATGACCGCCCTGTTGGTTTGTGTTGTTCAGTTTATTAGGATGAAATGGTGTCGGGAGCAGGAATCGTTAAAGTGCGGCGATGGCCTCGATTTCAATGGCCACATCTTTCGGAAGGCGCGCCACTTGCACCGTGGAGCGGGCCGGGGCAATCGCTTCCCGGAAATATTCGGCATAAACGGCATTCATCTTGGGGAAGTCATTCATGTCGTGCAGAAACACCGTAGTTTTGACCACGTGATCCAAGGTCGTTCCGGCCGCTTCCAGAATGGCCTTGAGGTTTTCAAGAACCTGCCGGGTTTGCGCCTCGATGGAGCCGGTGACAAGCGCCCCGGTCTTCGGGTCGATGGGAATCTGGCCGGCCGTAAAAACCAGTTGGCCGGCACATACCGCTTGCTGGTAGGGCCCGACAGGAGCAGGGGCCTTGGTTGTCGAGATGATCCGTTTTTGCATAAGTACAAAACTCTATCATGTAAAATGACGGCTTCAACCGATAAATACAGCCATTCGCGGAGGCGTTGGATACAGACCTCGCTTGACACACCCCGTCCGGATGAGGATCATACCCCGTTTTCGAATTAATTGTATGAACAGCACCGCTAAAATTCTTGTCATTGAAGATGATCCGGATGGGCTACGTTCCGTGGAGGAGGCCATTCGCGAGGCGGGGTATCAGGTCATCACGGCCACCACCGGGCGGGGCGGCGGGGATGCCTTTTTACGCGAAACCCCGGATGTAGTGCTATCCGATCTTTTCCTGCCCGATATTGACGGTTTAGCCGTGTTGGAACAGTGCCACCGGCAGAAGCCCGGCACTCCGGTCCTGATCATGACGGCGTTCGGTTCGGTGGAGACCGCCGTAAAAGCCCTCAAGCAGGGGGCGTATGATTATCTGGTCAAACCCCTGGATCTGGATGATCTGCACGCCAAGCTGGCTCGGGCACTGGAAACGAGCCGCCTGAGAGGGCAGGTGACCCGGTTGCGCAGCGAAGTTCAAGGGCGCTATTCAGGCCGGGCCATGGTCGCAGGGGCCCCCGTGATGAAGGAGCTCCTGAGACAGATTTCAGCCGTCGCCGGAACTCATGCCACGGTCCTGGTGCTGGGGGAAAGCGGAACGGGCAAGGAACTGGTGGCGCGGGCACTGCATACGGACGGACCCCGCGCGGACGGGCCGTTTGTGGCCGTCAATTGCGGGGCCTTTGCCGAGACATTGTTGGAGTCAGAGTTGTTCGGTCACGAGAAAGGGGCCTTTACCGGGGCAGTGGCGCGTCATCAAGGCGCTTTCGAACGGGCCAGCGGGGGAACCTTATTCCTTGATGAAATCGGGATTGCGCCTAAGGCCGTTCAGGCGAGGCTCTTGCGCGCCCTCGAGGAGCGCGAGGTGCTCCGGGTGGGCGGGCGTGAGCCGGTCAAGGTGGATGCGCGTGTGGTGGCCGCCTCCAACCGGGATTTGAACGAACTGTTTGAAGCCGGGGAGTTCCGGCATGATCTGCTTTACCGCCTTCAGGTGGTCACCCTCCGGGTGCCGGCCCTGCGGGAGCGGCGTGACGATATCCGCGCGCTGACCGATCGGTTTGTGGCGTTAGCCTGCGCGGAGCACGGTCGACACATAGAGTCAATCTCCACGGCGGCCTACACCAAACTGGAGGCGTATAACTGGCCTGGGAATGTCCGGGAGCTGAGAAACGTGATCGAGTCATCGGTGATCCTGGCCACAGGCCCCGAGCTGACTCCAGAGGCCCTGATTCTCGGGCGGAGCGAGTCCGGCCCGGCGTCCCGGCAAGCGCTGGTATTTCCGGCGGGCATGACGTTGGCTGACATGGAGAAAGAAGCGCTGGCGCAGGCCTTACGTCGCCACGATGGGAACCGGCAGTTGACCGCCGATGAGTTGCAAATCTCCGCGCGCACCATTCAGCGGAAGATCCTGGAGTACAAGCTGGTGTTTTAGACGGCTGGTATTATGACCCGTTATATTATTCGACGCATTCTATATATGATTCCCATGGTGCTGGGGGTGATCCTCATTACCTTTCTGTTGTTTAATGTGGTGGGGGGGAGCCCGGGCTCCATGGCACTCGGGAAAAATGTTTCGCCCCAGGCTTTGGAGGAGTTTGATGAGCAGCGCGGCTTCAACAAGCCCGTCTTGTTTGGTTGGTGGACGACCACCCGCGCTTTTCCGGAGCGGGTATTTGCCGAGCCGCTCACCCTCATCGCCGGAACGAATGTCCCGGTCCGGCTCCTTTTCCCCTTGCGACTGGATTCGCGATACCGCCTCCGGGTTGAGGTGAGAGGCCTGGCCGGCGGCTCCGGGGTCCGGTTCCTTTCCGACAGGGTGCCTCGATCAACGCCCCCCGTTGAAGTGGCCGCCCGTTGGCAATGGGTAGACTTTCCGTTTTCGCCGGAGTCCACGGGCTCGATGGCGCTATCGGTGGAGACTGGGCCGGTGGAACTCAGGCGGGTGAGCCTTGAGCGCCGCATGCCGCACGTCTGGGACTCCCAGCTGGCACATTACTTCAAAACGCTGGCCCGCCTCGATCTCGGGACCTCCCTTTCCACCAATGAGAAAGTTACCACGATGCTGAAGCGCGGGGTGCTTCCCTCGCTCGCGCTGACCGTGCCCATTTTTTTTGGCGGACTGGTGTTTTCGGTGGGGCTGGCACTGATCTGCGCCTATTGGCGGAATCGCTGGCCGGACCGCATTTTCGTCTTTCTGGCGGTAGCCCTGATGAGCGTGAACTATCTCGTCTGGATCATCTTCGGCCAATTTTTCATGGCGTACAAATGGCATTGGTTTCCTATCTGGGGGTTTGAGTCCTGGGGGTACCTGCTGTTGCCTGTGATGATCGGGATTCTCAGCGGGCTGGGGGCCAATCTCCGGTTTTACCGCACGGTGATTCTGGACGAGATTTATAAAGACTATGTACGGACCGCCTTTGCCAAGGGGTTGAGCCCGGCTGGTGTGCTGTTCAAGCATGTGTTGCCCAATGCGATGATTCCCATTGTAACCAATACCGTGATTGCCCTGCCATTCCTCTATACAGGCAGCCTGTTGCTGGAGAGCTTTTTCGGGATTCCCGGGCTGGGCGGGCTGAGCATCAACGCGATTAACTCCTCGGATGTGGATGTGGTGCGGGGGGTGGTTCTGGTAGGGGCCATCCTCTATGTGGTTGCCAGCCTGGTTACGGATTTATGCTATGCGCTGGTCGATCCCAGGGTGAAATTGAGGTAGGTCATGGACGCGAGTGGACAATCATTATGGCGGGAGACATGGCGGGACCTGCGACGGCGCCGGCTCATCCGGGGCTGTCTGGCGATTATTGCCGGCTTTTTCCTGGTCGCCCTCTACGGGGAGATTGTCTACCGCTATTACCAACTTGCGGACCGAACCCCCTCGTACTCCTTGGTTAACTTGAGCGAGCGGTATCTGCCGCCCAGCATTTTCAGGCATCCCTTTGCGAAACCGGGTATCACGCAGGCGCCTGCCGGACTCTGGGGCGGACTCAAGGCACTGGCGTACCGGCCCTTGGGAACCGATAATCTGGGGCGGGACGTACTGCAACGGACGATCCAGGGAACCCGGATCGCTTTTCTGGTGGGGGTGGTAACCTCCCTGATCGCCATTCCGATCGGGGTAGTGCTCGGATGTGTCAGCGGCTACTTCGGAACATGGGTGGATGATGTCATTGTGTGGCTGTATTCCACCATCGAAAGCATTCCCGGCCTTCTCTTCATTCTCGCCATTTCCATGGTGGTAGGCAAAGGAATCATGGGAGTCTATCTGGGCATTGGCCTGACGACCTGGGTGGGGTTGTGCCGGCTGTTGCGGGCGGAAGTGATGAAGCACCGCGACCGGGCTTATGTGCTGGCCGCCCGCTCCCTGGGCTATCATTCCTGGCGCATTATCTTCCGGCATATCCTGCCCAATGTGTTTCACATTGTCATCATTACCTTCTCCATCCGTTTTCCTGCGGCCATCGGAACCGAGGTATTTATGAGCTTTCTCGGAATTGGAGTGCAGGGAGAGCCTTCATGGGGTATATTGATAGGAAATGCACGTTTGCGTCTCTGGCAGGGTGTGTGGTGGGAAATGGCGGCGGTCTCGGCTGCGATACTACTGGTTGTGCTGGCCTTCAATCTGGTCGGGGATGCCCTGCGAGACGCCTTGGATCCGCGATTAAGATCGAAAGAAAAATAACCCAAGCAAGGGGAGTCTGTTACATGATGCCGAAATCTGCGATGAAAAAAGTCACCCACGAAGCCATTCTGGAGTTCTTCCAGAAACCGGATTATACCCCGATGACGCTGGGCGAGCTGACCGACGTGTTGGTCCTCCGCGGCGGAGAGCGTAAAGCCCTGGTCGATATTCTTCAGAAAATGGTCCTTAACGGCGAAATTGTGATCATCCGGAAAACCCGGTATTCCCTAGGGGCACCCGCGGATCTGGTGACCGGTCGCTTGGAAGTCAAGCGGTCGGGTGGGGGCTATCTCACCAATCTGGACGGCGAACTGGCCGTACAGATCGAGCGCGGGAACCTGAGCACGGCGTTGCCGGGGGATCAAGTGGTGGTCCGTCTCGAGCCCCGACGTCCGGGAACACCCGAGTGGCAGCGACAGGGCGTCGTGATCCGTGTGGTCGAGCGCGGGACACGCGTGGTGGTGGGAACACTCAAAAGTACGGGAAAATTTCTTTATGTGCTGCCGTTAAATCCCTCTTACCAGCAGGATTTTTATGTGCCGGATGCGCAAGGCGCGCAACTCAATGACCGCGTCGTCATCCAGTTCACAAACTGGGAAAACCGGCATGTCAATCCCGAGGCCGAGATCATTGAGGTTATCGGGCCGGCGGATAATCCGTCACTGGACACGCTGGCCGTCATGCGTCAATACGATCTACCGCAGGAATTTCCGGCCGAAGTCATGAGGGAGGCCTCCGATTCCGCAGCACGGTTGACCCAGACGAGCAAGCGCCTGGATCTGCGTAGTAAATTCATTTTCACGGTGGATCCCGTGACAGCCAAGGATTTTGATGATGCGCTTTCCCTGGAGCGCGACGAAGAAGGGCGCCGGGTATTGGGGGTGCATATTGCCGATGTCTGTCATTTTGTGACCAAGGGGAACGTGCTTGACCAGGAAGCCATTGAACGCGGTAACAGCGTCTATCTCCCCGACAAGGTGATCCCCATGTTACCCGAAGAGCTTTCAAACGGGCTTTGCAGTTTGAAGCCGGATCAGGACCGGTTGGCGTTTTCCGCCTTTATGACTTTCGATCAGGCCGGACGCATGATTGCGGCCAAGTTTGCCCGGACGATGATCCGCTCACGCTTGCGCCTGAATTATGAGCAGGCGTTGCAGGTGATCCAGACGCCCGCCGGCATGCATTGCAAGGTGGCGATGCCGGCCGAGGCCCGCCCCCTGATCCTGGACGTGTGCGAGCTGGCTATGCAACTGCGCGCCCGACGCATGGCCCAGTGGGCGCTGGATATCACGATGCCGGAAAATTCCGTGATCATTGGTGCGGACGGAATGATTGAGGATATCCGCCCCGTTGAAAACGATATCTCACACCAGATGATCGAGGAATGCATGGTGGCGGCGAATGAGGCGGTCGATCGGGAATTGAGCGCAAAAGGAATGAAGCTGATTCACCGGCTCCACGAAGAGCCTGATGCCGAGAAAATCGAAATGCTGACGGCTGATCTGCACGATATGGGGTATCAACCCGGTCAACTGAAGCACCGGCGCAACCTGATGGAATTCCTGACCCGGATCAAGGATACCCCGCTTGCCAACAGCGCGCAGATGGCGGTGCTCCGCAGTATGAAGCGGGCGATCTATAGTTCCAAAGAGGGCGGGCATTTCGGCCTGGCAAAGAAGTATTATGCCCATTTCACCTCACCCATCCGGCGCTATCCCGATTTGATTGTACACCGCATTTTGGCGGCCATGTTGGAGGGAAAGAGCAATCCGTATCCCGCCCAGGAACTGGAACGGCTTGCGGTCCATTGCTCCGAGACCGAGCAGGTGGCTCAGGCGGCAGAACGCGAATTGCTGGAAATCAAGAAATACCGGTTCCTCGCCCAGCAAATCGAGCAACGAAATGTACGGGTATACGAGGCCGTGGTGGTCAAGGTGATGAACTTCGGGCTTTTCATTGAGCTGGACGGCCTGGGCGTGCAGGGCCTGCTCCATGTCTCGGCCATATCGGAAGCCTTTGTGCGCTTTGATCCTGCGGCAAAAGCGCTGAGGGCGGGTCAGGACCTCTACAAGTTGGGAACTCGCCTCAAGGTCATTCCTGTAAAAGTGGATTTTGATAAACGGCGTATTGATTTTGCCCTGAGCCGGCCTGAGGCAGAAAAGCCAAAGGCGGTCGGCAAGGGAGCACGGCCGGAACGAAGTGGGGAGCCAAGAGGGCGGAGGAGACGTCGGTGATGACGGGTAACAAAATGTTACTGGTGACGGCCGGCCTGCTATGGCTGCTGGCCATCACGGCGAAGGCCGGAGAGAAGCCGTTAGCGGATATTGACGCCCGTTTCACACCCATGGAAACCCCTATATGTATGGAGTATGATGTGGGCTACCGGTTCCTGCATCTGGAACTCGCCCGTGTCGGAAAAATCCTGGCGACCACGACGATCGGAACATGGCGTCATCGGGTGACGGGGGAACGCATACCCGCCCTGTTTCTCGATATGCAGGTCAATTCTCCGGATAGCGGGAAGGTCGGTGAGCGCAATCGCGTGTCCATTCACGACCGGATCATTGCCGTTATGACCTTGCCGGAGATGAAAGCCCTGGTATTTGCGAAATATACCGACGAGTACCTGCACCCTCTACTTGGACGTAAAAAGGAGGCCCTGATTGTTTCCGTCTACGATGCGCAGGCAGGACATATGGCCTATTCCACCCGCAACCTGCAGACAGGGTTGACCTCAACCAATCTGGCGAATCCGGAAGCCTTGTTTGATTTAAGCCAGCGGATTAAGCCGGTGATGGATTTCCTTGTGGCGCGGCAACGAGGGGAAGGGGACGCGGATTCCGGGAAGGGCCGGATCGTGGCTAACCTGGATGGGAAAGTGGTGGCGTTAAGGATCGTTACAAAACCGGATCGCAGTCCGGCCTGTTTTGGGCGACAACGTTTTGAGACCACCTGCATTATTCCGGAGGCTGAGCCCGGCAGCTCCGTCAAGCCGAGGGAATTTCATGCCTGGAGTATGGACTTCAAGACGCTGGCAGCCCTGTGCAAGGATGAGGGGCTTATCAAGGCGGCGCGGGAGGCCCCGATTGAATCTATTGTTCCCCTGGTAATGGATTATGAGTTGGGCCTTGGTAGTGTTCGGACCACGATGACGGCCATTCACATGGGGGGTGAGCCGGTCGCCAATCTAGCGTTAGTGCTGTCTGAAGGTCCAAAACCGGTGGCTCAGGAAAATACCAGTACACACTAAGCCTTCCGCGAAAAGCTTTGGCAACACGGTTTCCAGGTTAAGGGTATAACCGGAAAGATGCTGAACGATCTCCGACAAGCCCGCCGGCAGGCCCGGGTTCCGGATGAAAAACTGATGAAATAACCAGACCAGCAGAATGGATGCGCAGTACGAAGCGACCCAGACAATGCCAAAACGGATGAACTCACGGTGGGTCCCTGAAATCGTGCTCCGGTCAAATGTCCAGATTTTATTAAAAGTGAAGCTGACCAGCCCCCCGCACGGACGGCTGATGAGGTTGGCGGCTTCCGGGGAGAATCCTGCAAAATGGACTAGTGAGCCATAAATGGATAAATCCGTAATGGCACTGCCAATTCCCACGGTGGCATATTTTTTGATCTGAACCAGCCAAGTCATCGGGAAACTATACACGAGCTTGGTGATTTTTTGTTCCTATTTTTTTTGCTTTTCCTGTTTTTGCCTGTATGATCGCCCCTTGTTTTGGAAAGACTTCTGAATGACTGATATTCCTATAAAATTGAAAGGTGTGCCGGGGGCAACGGCTCTAAATAAGACAAAACCGGCATTCCGGATCGTGTCGCTTTCTTCCCGTCAAGTTACGCCCAAGCCCGGGCCCGTCTCGATGACCCGGATTGTACCCAAACCGCAGACCCGAATTGTTCCGAAAACTGCGGCAAAGGGGGTGGGCGCGCCCCTTGTTCCGCAACAAAAGAATCTGAAGCTGTTCCCCCCAAAAAAGGACAAAAATAAAGCCCTGAACAGTTTGCCCTTTTCCAGCACTCGCTATGAGATCATCAAAGTCATCCATGAAGGGGGATTTGGCACCGTTTTCAAGGCCCTGGACAAGATGTTGAAAATGGATGTAGCGATCAAGCTGTTAAAGCCCGCCTCGTCACAGAATCAGGAGGCGCTAAACCAGATCAAGGCGGAAGCCGCCGTCACGATGAAGTTGTCGCACGAGCATATTGTCCGCCTTCACAATATCGAAAGCGAGAAGGGGCAACTGTTTATTGTCATGGAGTATGTTGATGGGCAGACGTTGCGCGAGATTATTGAGCAGATGGGGGCTCTTTCGCTCCATACGGTTTTGGATATCACCCATTCGTGCACCGGGGCACTGACGTATGCTCATGAACAGGGTGTGTTACATCGTGATATCAAGCCTGAAAACATCATGATTAATCAACAGATGTCGCTCAAGCTTTTGGATTTCGGGTTGGCGATCAAGATGTCGCGTGGACAGGATCAGAGCGATTATATCGAAGGCTCGCCGGGCTATTTGAGTCCGGAGCAGTTGCATGGCCTGCCCGTGGATGCAAGAACGGATGTGTTTTCTTTGGCTGCGGTTGTGTGCGAGTTGCTGACAGGACGACGCGCCTTTCCCGAGACCGCCCGGTTGAAACATATGTATGACCAGGACCCGGTTGGTATTGAATCTCTCCCGGCGGAGGTGGCGCAGGTGATCCAGTGGGGGCTGTCACGTGATATGAATGCCCGATATAACACCCCCGCTGAATTCTACGCCGCTTTCGAACAAGTGATCAGGCCGTTGATCTCATGAATCTATTTGTCTCAGGACCATTGATGTTCAGGGACTTGGTCAAGGCCTTGACCGGTCAATCCTATCCGGCTAAATTCGGACAATTGCATGGATACGCCCAGTTTTTGATCAAGGATGAAGGACAATCGGCCATGATCCCTTTCCCTGACAGAGTGGTCGATGGGGTGGTCTATCTGGATGTGGATGAGGAGTCCTTAGCCCGGCTGGATGCCTATCAGGGGAAACGTTTCACGAGGGAAGAGGTTTCGATCGAAGGGGAGGGCGGGGAGTGGTTGGACGCCGACGCCTACTGTTTAAAGCTGACCCGGAAATCGCTGTTAACCGGTACGGAGTGGGATGAAGATCATTTCCGGGAAACCCATTTAAAGAAAGCGTTGGCATCGTGCCGGAAGTAACAGGTCTTGATCTCCTTGAAGGCCCCTGCAGTGAATCTCATGCAGAGCGCCTGACGTTCTCCCAGTTATGCCGGCGACTGGGGCGTTCGCCCCATTACCTGCGGAATATCCAGATTAAGCTGGGGCTATATTCCCCGAAGGAGACGGAGGGGTTTTCTCCCGCGTATCTGCATTTTCTGGGTACGATTATTATTCTCCGGGCTTTCTCCGTTCCCCTTGAAGACATCGGCGAGCTGTTTGAGGCGGAAAAACGCATTCTCCGGTTTCTCCGGATTGATACCTTGACCTTGTCTCCCACCTGGTATCTGGATCAATGCGGACGCAACGAGGAAAGCGCCAACCGGTTGCTTCTCACCAATCAGGATTTAGGCGGTTCCATCACGGAAGGAGGGGTCCAGTTTCACCTCGATTTCCGGGGCATGCATGGGGAATTATTTTCTGGAGCCGAAATGGGGCAGGACGCCAAACGTGTGATGGCCGCTTATGATACCCGGCTTGAAAAAGTCAGGGGCCGGGTTAAAACCGAGGAAGTCGTCCTGCGTCGCGCATTGGCCTGGTCCGACCGTTGGGAGACATAATCGCGTGAAGATAATTGATAAATATATGCTGAAGCAGTACCTGATCCCCTTCGGGTACTGTTCCGTGGCCTTCAGTCTGCTGTATGTTGTCCTTGATCTGTTCGATCGATTCTCGGACTTTCTGGACGCCAAGGCACCGATCACCGATATTCTGATCTATTATGGACTCTTCCTGTTCAAAGTGAATGGGCATAATCCCTTCATCGTCGTGGTGCTTCCCATTTCCCTGTTGTTGGCCACCCTCTACACCATGACCCAGTTTGCCCGCCACAATGAACTGACGGCCATGAGCGCCAGCGGGGTGAGTGTGCGGCGCTTGATGCTTCCGCTCATGGGGGTGGGGCTTTGTGCCAGCCTTTTCGGGGCCGTCATTCAGGAAACCGTCGGACCGGTGGCCACCCGCTGGATTGCGGAATATACCAAACAGGTGCTCAAACGCTCCCCGGACTCTGCTTTTATTGTCAGGGATTATGTCTATCATACCGGGCCCTCGCGACGGCAATGGTTGATCAAATCTTTTGATCAGCGGGCCCCGAGCCCTTTGACCGGGGTCAAGGTCTCGCAACAACGGATCAATGGAACGGTTGAATCGGAAATCACCGCGGAGCGGGCCGAGTGGCTTGATGGCACATGGTGGTTTTACGGGGTCCAGAAAAAGGAATTTGACGAAAAGGGCGATCCTCTCGGGCCGCCTTCCGCCATGTTGGACCGACCGCTGGAAATGCCCGATTATTCGGAACGACCGGAAGATTTCGTAAATGAGATGAAAGACTCTGACTATCTCTCTACTTTGGAAATGATCCGTATTATACAGAACCGGCCCAATGTTTCCGCCAAGTGGGTCGCCTCGCGTCTGACAGATATTCATGGACGGGTAGCCATGCCCTGGTCCTGTCTGGTCCTGCTGTTGCTAGGGCTTCCCGCAACGGCGGGCGGAGCGCGCCAACCGGCGATGCGCAGTGTGGTTTTCGGATTGTCCGCCTTGTTCGGATTCTACTTCCTGGTCCAGTTCGGACTCATTCTCGGGAAGCAGGAAATTATCGCTCCCTGGCTGGCCGGGTGGCTACCCAATATCGTCTTTCTCACGATCGGCGGGATTCTTACCTGGCGGTTGAAATAATCCGTTTCCTCAGGTACCACACAATCAGTGACATGGCTCCAAGCCCCAGCATGGCGGCGGTAATCTGCGCGACCGAGTGCTGGAGGGTTTCTTTGTCAAAGCCTTTCCCGAAGCTACTGCCGATAATGGCCACCATAATGGAGCTTGGCAGGTACCCGAGAAATGAACCCAGCAGGAAATAGCGGTGCTTGACGGGGGTGAGCCCGAGAATCAGATTGGGAACGATCCCGGCAATCGGCAATTGACGCACCAGGAAAATGGTAAAGGTCGATGGCTTCTTGAGCATGGCGCGGAGCCGCTGACTATTTTCAATACGTTTCCGAACCCACTCCCGGCCACCCCAACGAGAAAACACGAAGGTGGCATAAGATCCGAATAGTGCCGAAAATTGGCCGATGATCACCCCTGTAGTGAATCCGAAAAGAACGCCGGCAAGCCAACACAGGAACATGCGGGGGATGCCAATGGCGATTAAAATCACACTGACGACAAAGTAGATGGACGAGGCCCAGATCCCCAATTGGTGGATATGCGCTTTCCAGGCGACATCACTGGTAAGGGCCTTTAACGGCGTAAAATGTATTAACGCGATACAGGCAATGACCACGAGCGCCATCACGAGGATCTTCTTTTCGGATTTCCCTGCCGATTCCGCCGCTTCGATCTCCAACTCGACGGGAATGGGATCTGGCTCATCATCGGGGGGAAGTGGCTCGTGGGGGGCAGGAACCGGAGTTGCCGCGCCGGGCGCTGAGGTCAGGGTATTACCCTCAATATCTGGTAAGTCAGTATTCCGATCGCCTGGTTCCTCGCTCATGGCTGGTCATTCCTGTAAAGGATGTGAATTCGAACTTGCTTCCCTTGAGAGTAGTTAAAGCCGGAAATGATATCCAGCGTTTGGATTCGGGCCGAGCGAAAGGCCTCAATATTGGGAAAAAGCCGGGACTCGGTCACTACTAAAATGCCTTTGCCTGATGCTCCGGCCCATCGGGCGAGATCAGGGCCTTCAATGGGCGTAATCGGGCCGCGGCCCAGGTAAAAGTTTAGGCTGGGTTCACCATAGCCGCAGGTGGCGACCGGCATCGAGGCGGCACTGTTATGTTGAATGACATCCGCTATTTTGGGCGACAGTTTTAATCGCTCGATGGCGGGCAGCAGGAAGAAACTGGCGGAAGCCAGGATCACGAGCATACCCGCCCCGAGAATCCCTGCCACGCGGTCATGCAAGGCGCTCCGGTAATAATGCCAGGCCAGGGCGGTCATGGCTAAAAAGACTCCCCCCAGTATCGTGGCGGGGACCCGAACGCCAAATAGAGGAATGTTGGCCAGGACCCAGGGGGCGACCATCAAACCCAGGCCCAGGATGGAGCCTATCGTCAGGAAAAGGCCGAGTCCTATTCTGGCGGCGACAGAACCATTTCCCTGTCGCCCTGTCCGGGCTGCCTGGGCGAGGCCCCATGCGGCGGCCATGGCCAGCGCCGGCCAGGCGGGAAGAATATAGTGAGGAAGTTTAGTCGCCACCACACTCATGAGGATGATGACCGGCCCCGCCCAGCAAAAAAGAACCCGGCGTCGGCTATGGCCTTGCTCCGGAGAGGAGCCCAGGCGGTCGAAAATCCGTGGGAGATAAAGGATCCAGGGGAAAAATGTCAGCACCACGACGGGGAGGTAATAGAAATAAAAGGCGAAGGATTTTCCCCCATGGCTTTCCATGGCAGTCAAAGAACGGTTCACTACATGCTTCCCTATGCCGAGTCTCAGGAACTCGCCCTGGGTCGCCGCATTTGCGGGAAGTCCCCATGCAAGGAAAAGCAGGGTTGAGGTTATGACCGCCAACACCAGCCAGCCGGCATAACGCCATGCCTTCAGGGCTCCGCCCCCGGCGAAAATCAGGACGGCGGCAATGACCAGCAGGGGAATGACAAGCCCGACCGGACCTTTGGTCAGCATAGCCCCACCCAGCGCAAGGCTGAGGAGCACCAGATGCCACAACCGGAAACCCTTGAGCCAGGAGAGCATGAACGCCGTGAGGGAACCCGTGATACAGAGAAGCAATAGCGCATCCGTGGTGGCCGCGGTGCCACTGACCGTCATCAATGGGGTGAGCATCAGGATCAGCCCCGCCCAGAAGGCGATCTTCCGGTCAAAAAGACGGCAGGCCAGCCAGTACGTCAGAAGGGCCGTCAGCAGGGTGGCCACCGGCGCCACCATGCGGCAGGACAGTTCGGAAACGCCCAGGACCCGCACCGGAATGGACATGAGCCAATATATCAGGATGGGCTTATCCGGACGGAGCTGAGCATTAAACGTCGGGTAAAGATAGTTTCCCGACTCCACCATTTCCACGGTTGCCCGAGAGAAGCGCGGTTCGTCACGATCCCAGAGGGAAGAGGCAGTCGTGAGCGAAAGATAAACGGTGAAAACCAGGCAACCGAGAAGCAGGAATCCTCGTCCGGAATACCACATCTCTTTTTGGTTGCGAAACCAGATAGGGACGTACCGGGCCAACATCAGAAAGCCTCCGAGCGGCCCCCAGACACGGAGGAAATCCAGCACGAATGGGGTGGCCCGCGCCCAGGACAGATTGACAACGGAAAACAGCAGAATGAGTCCGCCTATAATCAGGAACCAACGGCGGCGGGGTTTCCACGGCCAGCGGCGAAGCATGCCCCCTGCCAGGCTGCTGGCAATGATGCCGAACGCCATGCCCGCCAGCACATCGCTGGGATAATGACGCCCGTCATACACCCGACCGGTTCCGACTCCGGCATTCAGGATGATCGCAATTGGCGCCCCCCAGGGGGACGCGGTGACAAGCGGCATGCAAAATGCCGCCGCAGTGGCCGCATCACCACTCGGGAAGGAATGCGTGTTCCTGAAGCCGGGCCGCTCACGACCCACACCCAATTTAAACGGCCAGATAAGCACCGACATGATCAGGAGGGCAAGGATGATATGGGTCGCCCGTTTCCGTGCACCACATATCCCCAGTCCGGCGACGACTACCAGAATGACATCTCCCTTCCCGAAAGGACGGAACAGGTTCAGCACTTCCTGGAAGATATGGGTTTTGCCTACTGACCGTGAAAACGCACGGATTGAATCCGATAGAGCGTAGTCAAACGGATAGATGGCCACCGCCACGGCCAGCAGGAGGGCCGCGGCCAGAAGCGTAGGGGCGTAATGATGTTTAGTCGGAACGGTCATAGCAAAAGCCCCCCAGGCGAGACCTGGGGGTGTGATGGCATGGCTTATTTCTGTTTATTCATTAAGGTGGCGCCACCGAGGTCACCCATGGAGGCCTTTTGAAGGTCGGTCCATAATGTTCCGGGTCCGGCATGCAGGATGTTGATGCGCAAGTCCGGTTTCAGTGATCCGGCGAATTCCCACATCGTGAAGGCCACGGGATCCCCGAACGCCAAGGTCTTCATCTGGGACCCGCGGGCACGCTGGGCTTCAACGACTTGCATGGAGTCAGCCGCCGCTTTGCCAAGCGTACGGACCTTGCTGGCGCGGAAGCCAGCGGTCTCCTTGTCGATCTGCGACATCAACCGGAGTGTTTCCGCCTGAATCTCGGCAACCTGCTTATCCTGATCGGCGGCAATTTCCGCCTTTAACTTCTGCGTCTCCTGAGCCACCTGGGCACGACGTTGATCAATCAGTGACATTTCCGTATTCAATTCACCCTGTTTTTTAGCGGTATTTTGCCGTTCCTTATTTGTTAGATCCTGCTCCATAGCCACGCTGGCCTTTTGAATCGGATCCAGGATCTGCATAGGCACCTCCACATGCCGGATCAACGCGTTGTGAGTAATGATCTTTTTCTCGCTCAGCGTTTTGGACAATGCCTCGGTCATATCCATTTGGAATTTTTCGCGTCCCTCACCGACGATAAAATCTTTCGCCCGGTATTCGGAGCCCTTGTTCCGTGAGATCGACAGGATTTGAGGCATGATGATTTTGTCGATTACGGCAGGGAGGTCACCATAACTGCGATAGAGCCAGGCAATGTTTTCCGGCAGCAGTTCAAACTCAACCGTCATGTCGAGACTGATCAAAAAGCCGTCACGTGAAGGAAATGAGACATATTCATTGAGGACATGAATCCCCTCGGCGGGTTGCTGCTGAGCGGGGGCGGAGCGCTTCGCCTCTGCCGAAAGTGCCCGTTGAGCCACTTGAGCTTCAGCCTGTTGATAATAATCCCGGCGCTTGGCGGCCTGCTTCTCAAGCATCTTGTCCTGCAACACATCCATGGCGGCATTTTGAGCCTCGATTTGTCCCTTGGTGATAACGGTGCTGCCTTCTTTGCCAAGCAGGGAGACCTGATTTACACCGATTTCGACAATATTGATTTGGAATTCCTTGGGGTTGATATAATACAACCCCGGCTGAAGAATATCCGATCGGACCCCTTTTTCGCCCGAAACGGCAAAGGCGCCATCCGGGGCCTGACGACCGGATAGGGACGTAATAATCCCGACATAACCAATGGGGATCACCACCGCATCTTCAATTGTGATCTCATACCCATAGGGATTGAGCCGATAGGTTCCGGGCCCAAGAACGCGGCGCCAGATTCCCTTTTGATTTTCATTGGCCAGGAACTCCCCTTGCGGCAATTCGGCGCCGACTTTGGCGGTAACGACCCCGATTTTTCCCGGCATGATCGTAATCACCGGCATAATAATCCGATCATACTCATAGGGATTCCTGAAATGGCGACCTTCCCCCAGTACCTCCTCCAGGATACCCATTTGCCCCTTTTTGGCCAGAATCTCGCCTGGGGGCAACGCATCGCCCACCTTGGCGGTGATGACGGCCATTTGCTCCGGGCCGACATAGAACCGACAGAAGCCCCATTCCCATACGAATACAAAAAACAGAACAATACCGAGTGCAGCGACAATCATCGGGGTGAGTGACTTCATTATTTGACCTCCTTGACAGTGGGAAGATAGGGCTGGAAGAGGGCACCAAGCCCATCCCCTTGATCCGTACTCAAGATCGAGTCGATCCGGGGGCCAACCTTTTTATAAAATGTATAACGAGCAAAGTTTAATCCATTGCTGAAGGCCTGCACCTGACTGGCCATCACGCTTGCTTCCGCGGTATTTTGCATATTCAGCACGGAGGCTTCGGCCTCGGCCTTGAGCATAATCGCCTGGGCCTGGGCCGCAGCGGCTTCGTTGTCGATTTTCGCAACCTCCAACTCCTGGTTGGCTTTGACGACAAGAACGGCTTGTCCCTGTTGGGCCCCGATGACAGCGCGGATACGGGTCGTGTCGGCTACCACCTTTTCACCGCTTTGCTGGGCCAGCATCTCCTGCTTAACCAGTTCGGCCTTTGATTTCGCCTGGCCGATTTCCTGGTCATATTTCCGGCTTTCCTGAACAGCCACTTCACGATCACGGATGATACTGGAGATCTGCTCGGGGGGGCTGATGTTGCGGATCAGTACTGATTTGATCGAGATGCCCCAGCTTTCACACGTTGTCTGAAGATGGTGTTCCAGGTCTTTCTGGAATTGCTGGCGCGTTTCTCCGACAATGAAGGTCGTTGCGGGATGTTTACTTCCCTCAATGCGGCTGAACCCGCGGGCACGCGGCAGAATGATCTTTTTGATGATATCATTCATATCCCCGACCCGGTGGGTCAGCAGGGCCGCCTTCTCGCCGATGATCGCGAACTCAATGGTCCCCTCGACATCTACCCCAAACCCATCCATGGTCAGGAAACTGATGACGTCGGCGCCGCTCATCTCGAAACGCTGGCTTTGCAGGTTCACCTCGGCCACGCTCACCACATAGGGGTTGAGGTAGTAGGTCCCGGCATCCAGAATATCCGGAAGAATCCCTTTCATTGAACTACTGACGAGAAACCCGTTCGGCTTGTTGGAGGAGGCGACGCTTAACACGTCATCCCCGATCAGGGAGTTCACCACCCCCGCATACCCCGGGCGGATTTTGATCGCGTTAAAAATATCGATCCGGTAGGCGTACGGGTTGATTCGATATTTGCCGGGGCTTAAGACGTCCCGCACGATCCCTTTCTGGCCGGGGCCGGCAATGATCTGGTTCGGCGGGAGATCGCTTCCGTACAGCCGGGTGAGTACGCCTAATTTACCTGCAGGGATATCCGTGATCTTGTATATCCGCCAGTCCCAGGAATAGGGGTTGCGGAAATAGCGCCCCTCCGAAAGGACGTCCAGCTGGATCCCTTTCTGGTTTTCATTTTCTGCAAGGATCTGCCCCGTGGGCAGATTCTCACCCGTCTTATGAATCAGGATGGCAATTTCGCCGCTGTCCGGCTCAATTCGGCAAAAGTACCAATAGAAGATCGCCGCCCCCATCAGAAGGCCCATCGCGAAAATCGGAACGAATGCGGCACGCATCAGCGAAAACGAAGGGCTATTTTCAGTCATTCTCATCATAGTTACCTCTATTCTTTCAATTGGGCGGAGTTTAGAGGCCTTTATGTGAAGCGTCAATTCAAGTTCTGCTCATAAAACCTTGCCTTCAGACAAGAGGCTGGGGCATTCTGACTCTCTGGAAGGGTGATGATATGTCAAAACAGCGGCTGGATATAATGCTTGTTGAACGAGGGCTCGCCGAGAGCCGGGAAAAGGCCCAACGCCTGATTCTGGCCGGGGCCGTGCGCGTGAACGGGCAGGTTGCGGATAAAGCCGGTCGCCCCTGCGCCGAGGACGCTCAGGTTGAGGTAACGGCCAGCGATAAATTTGTCAGTCGCGGGGGTGGGAAACTGGATGCGGCTTTTGAGGCGTTCCATCTGGACGTAACGGCCCGGGTTTGTGCGGATATTGGAGCCTCCACCGGAGGCTTTACTGACTGTCTGCTCCAGCATGGGGCGGCGCGCGTCTATGCCGTGGATGTCGGCAAAGGGCAACTTGACTGGCGGCTCCGCAATGACCCGCGGGTCATCGTGAAGGAAGAGCTCAATGCCCGCTATCTCTCTGAGCGCGATATCCCGGAACCTTTTCAGTTCGCGGTGATCGACGTCTCATTCATCTCCTTGACCCTGATTCTGCCGCCTGTTACAAAACTGATAGCGCTGGGCGGCCAGATCGTCTCACTGATCAAGCCACAGTTTGAGGCGGGCCGGGAGAATGTCGGGAAGGGCGGGGTGGTGCGGGATCCGGCGGTTCATGAATCCGTGATCGCGCAGGTCCGCCAGTTTGGCACACAGAGTCTGGCGCTGGAATGGCTGGGGTTATGCGAGTCGCCATTGCGAGGTCCGGCCGGGAATATTGAGTTTCTGGCCTGGTGGAGGAAATTATGAAAATTCTCGGCGTCATTGCGAATTGTGCAAAAGAAAAAGCTCCGGCGGTCCTGGCACGCCTTCGCCTGAAAGCGGAAACATTAGGAGTGCGACTGTTGCCCGATTCGGCTACGGCCAAGTTGATGGACGTGACCTCTGCCGCCACTCCTCTCGATGTGGCTCAACAGGCGGATACGTTGATGGTGCTGGGCGGTGATGGCTCCATGTTGCGCGCCGTCCGGGATCTGGATGGCCGCGACATCCCCCTGATCGGAGTCAACCTCGGGGCATTGGGGTTCATGACGAGTGTCCCGGAAGATGAACTTGAGCGGGCGCTGGAGTGTCTCGTTCAGAATCAATACACCACCTCATTGCGGTTGATGTTGGATGCGTCGCTCTGTCGCAAGGGCCAGTCTATTGGTCGCTATCGCGCCCTGAATGACGTGCTTATGACCTGCGGGGCCCGGGTGGGCACCCTGCGCATGACGGTTGATGGCCAGGATGTTGGCGATTTTGTCTGTGACGGTTTGATTGTTTCGACTCCTACCGGAAGTACGGGCCACTCCCTGTCGGCGGGGGGGCCGGTTCTGCTGCCCACCGCCCCGGCGGTGGTCGTGTCCCTGATTTGTCCCCATACCTTAAGCACGCGCCCCCTGGTCATTCCTTGTGACGCGACCATTGAAATCAAGGTGGTCGAGCGTGCGGTGGCAGCGATGCTGGCCGTGGATGGCCAGGTTGGGCAGCCACTTGAAATCGGTGACGTCGTCCGCGTCAGCCAAAGCCCGCATCGCGTCCGGTTCATCCATTTACCCGGGTATGATTATTTTTCCGTCTTGCGCCAGAAACTGCACTGGCGGGGCACAAACGTGTGACGTTAGACGTTACCCCAGCAAGCGTCGGCCTTCGGTCTGTGCAGATTCGTAGACAACCCTGACCGGGACATGATGCGTGACGGCGGCCTTGGCGCAATCCTCATATTCCGGCGAAGCGGTTACGGGGGTTCCATGCCAGCGCCCGATCTTAATCTGGATCGGGCCATAGGCGGTGGTCACCGTTGCAAACTCCCGCTCAAGCATGGTGCGCCGCGTCAGATGTTCGCGGACTCCAAAGGTCGTGCTCTCCGTAAAAATCAAATCCAGCATGACCGGCTTAAGTTCGGGGGCGCAAAGTACGGTTAAGAGGGTGGCGGGCCTCTGCTTCTTCATCTGAATGGCCGACGTAAACGCATCGTACGCACCTACGGACATAAGCTTCTGGACCAGGGAGCCCACCAGTTCAGGCGTGGTATCGTCAACGTTGGTCTCCAGGACCAGGCATAGGTCCGGGTCCGTGCCCTTGACGGGCGGGGCTTCCAACAAGGTGCCTCGCAATAGATTGGGCCGCTGGTCAAGGGTGCGCTGGCCGAAGCCATGCCCCACCGCCTTGATCAGCCAGCCTTCCGGCCAGCTCTTCAGATTGCGCCAGGTTGTCAACAGGGCCGCACCGGTCGGGGTCACCAGTTCATGCGGCTCATCGGTATGGGTGACGGCAAAGCCTTTGAGAAGTTCGACGGTGCCGGGGGCGGGATTCGGGAAAATGCCATGAGCACAGGTAATGGTCCCGTACCCCTGCGGCAACGGAGAACAGCCGACGTGGTCAACCTGCAGCAGATGCAATCCGAGACAAGCGCCGACGATGTCCGCGATGGCATCCAGGGCACCTACCTCATGGAAATGAACTTGTTCAGGTGTTTTTCCATGAACCCGCGCTTCAGCTTCCGCCAGCCGCTGAAAGACGGCGATACTCTTTTTCTTAACATCCGGCGGCAGGACGGCCGCCTCGATCATGGCCTGGATTTCAAGGAGTCCCCGGTGCGGGGCATGGTGGGGCGCGTGATGGGAATGCCCGTGAGAGTGGGGCGCGTGATGCTCGTGGGCATGCACGGTGATTTGAGAGCCATGCATGCCGTGCGAGGCGTGTTGCCGGGCCTCAATGGAGATATGAAAATCTCCCAGCGAGGCCAGGGCCTCATTCAAATCGGAGGGACGCACCCCTAGATCAATCAGCGTCGACAGGATCATGTCGCCGCTTGCCCCGCCCACACTGTCGAACCATAATACGCGTTTCATTTTTCCTTGTTAATCATGGCGGCTGCCACACCGGCGCCGAATCCATTATCGATGTTGACGACAGTAATTCCCGGAACACAACTGTTCAGCATGGCCAGCAACGCGGTGATCCCGCCCATACTGGTGCCATAGCCGATACTGGTGGGAACCGCAATAATGGGACAGCTGGTGAGGCCGCCAACCACCGAAGGGAGCGCGCCTTCCATCCCGGCCACCACAATCATCACGCGCGCCTTTCTCATCACCGGCAGGTGGTGGAGCAGGCGGTGCAGCCCCGCCACCCCGACATCGTAGACGCGTTCAACCTTGGCTCCCATGGTTTCAGCCACCAGGGCGGCTTCCTCCGCAACCGGGATATCCGTGGTCCCTGCGGAAAGCACCACGACACATCCTTTGGGACGTGGACGCGGCGTGACATCCAACGTCAGCACCCGGGCCGCTTCATGGTAACGGAGGTTCGGGAATTCCGCCTTTACGACGGCCACCTGTTCTTTTGAGACCCGTGTCGCCAGACAATTCTGGCCGGCCTCGGCCAGGGCAGAAACTATTTTCAGCAATTGCTCCGGCGTTTTCCCCTGTCCGAATATCACCTCGGGGAATCCGCGGCGACGGAGGCGGTCCATATCCAGCCGTGCACACCCGATGTTTTTTTCGCGCAATCCTTCAATCTGACGGAGCGCTTTTGCGGTCGACAGTTTCCCTTCCGCAACAGAATTCAAGATGTCTTTTACAGTCATGGGTAAACAATGAAAGAGAGTGCTGAGGGAATCAAGCAGGAAATCGGCGAAGAATCCCGTACTGCGTGTCCCGTTGGGCAGGTATCAGGCCGGTTTGGGCGATCAGGGCAACGACCAGATCCGGAGCGACGGCGTAGGCCGTTCCGGTGGCGCGGACCACCTGTTCATCCATGAGCACACCGCCAAAGTCATCGGCCCCGAAAACGAGCGCCAGTTGGGCCAGATCAGGTCCTTCCGTCACCCAGCCGGCCTGCACATGCGTAATGTTGTCGAGCACCAATCGGGCCAGCGCAACCATGCGCAGGTAGTCCGGTCCGGTGGCCGGGTGCTGGATCAGCTGGGTTTTATTGGGTTGGAAGCTCCATGGAATAAAAGCGGTGAAGCCACCTGTTTTGTCCTGCAGGGTGCGCAGCCGAATCAGATGTTCCACCCGTTGGGCAGGGGTTTCCCCGAGCCCATACACCATGGTGGCCGTAGTCTTCATCCCCAGTTCCTGTGCAATCTCCATGACCGTCAGCCATTCGTCGGTCGTGATCTTACGGGGACTGACCTGCTGACGCACTTCATCCACTAGGATTTCTGCACCGCCCCCCGGTAGGGAATCAAGGCCCGCCCGCCGCAATCGCGCCACTGTCTCGCGCAGGGTTAACCCGCTTTTCCGGGCGAGAAAGGTGATCTCGGCGGGGGAGAGCGAATGGATGCAAACATGGACGTGTTGCTTGATGGCGGTGAACAAACGCTCGTAAAACTCCAGATTGAGGTCGGGATTCAAACCGCCTTGGATCAGTACCTGGGTTGCCCCGCGCTCAACCGACTCAATCACCTGCTTCAGGATGTCGTCGGCAGAGAGGCAGAAGCCCCCTGCGGCCCCGGGCGCGACATGGAAGGCACAAAATTTACACCCGGCCTCACAGACATTCGTGCTGGACAGATTACGGTCGATGACAAAGGTCCCCAGGTTTCCGGGAACCGCCTGCAAGCGACGCCGATGAGCCAACGTACCAAGTTGGCCCAACTCGGCTTCAGCCAGAAGCGCCACCGCCTCCGGGGCCGAGAGTCGCTCGTTATTACAGGCTTTCCTGAGCGCGGTGGTCAACAGTGGGGAGGGGGCCGGCGGCTCGGCCGGAATCGCCATCGCAGGTGGTGAGGCACAATCCGCCGCTTCGTAACGGCTGTTTACCAGACGGGGACTGAGGCCGAGTTGGCTGATGAACGACACCATTTCACCGGTTGATCCGAAGCGTTGTCCGGTGGGGGCGCCTGCGGCCTTGGCAATCCGTTCGTCCAGACTGGTTCCGCCGACATCATCCACCCCGCCCTCAAGCAATACCTGAAGCAACTTGCGATCAACATAGTTCACCAGCATCCGGATGTGTGGCACATTGTCCAGAAACAGCCGGGAAATCGCGACCACGCGAGCGACCGTGTAGCCGCCGGGGCCGCGGGCAACCGAGAGGCGGGTGCCCTGGGGCTGAAAGGGCAGGGGGATAAAGGCTTTAAACCCGCCCGTGACATCCTGTAAGTCCCGCAGCCGGGTGAGGTGATCGATAATGTCTTCGGCGGCTTCCAGATGCCCGAAGAGCATGGTGGCATTACTGGGGAGTCCGAGGCCGTGGGCTTGGCGGTGAACCGATAGCCAGTCCTCCGCGGAAATCTTTTTTGAGCAGACCCGGTCGCGTACGGAGGCATTGAAAATTTCCGCCCCACCGCCGGGGATAGCGGCGAGACCGGCCGCTTGCAGGCGCTGCAGAACGGTTGCGACCGGCAACTTGGATCGGTTGGCCAAGGAACGGATTTCCACGGCGGTCAGGCCCTGGACAAGAACCGAGGGCATGATTTCGCGGGCCAGCCGGAACAAGGATTCATAATACTCAAGCCCGACCGCCTCCTGAAGTCCACCGACAATGTGCAGATCCGTCAGGCCCATATCACGGGCAGCGAGGAGCCGGTCACGGGCCTGGTCCAAGGTCAGGACATAGGCGTCGGCGGCATCGGGCTCGCGCCAAAAAGCGCACAGTTCACAGCGGTTTTCACAGACGTTGGTCGGGTTGAGATTCAGGCTGTGGGTAAAGCAGGTGACCGGCCCATGCATCTGGTGGCGCATCAGATTGGCACGGCCCATGAGTTCAGCCGTATCGCCATGGCGCAGAAGATCCAAAGCATCGGCGGAGGATAGGCGGGGCCGCTTCATCGTCATGTGAGCGGGTGAAGTCATTTCATTGCGATAGGGATTAAAACTTCATTCCTCCGGAGAAACCAGAGTGTGAACGGCGGATTGTAGCGGGCCCAGACAGGTTCGCCTGTGGCGGTAAACCCTTTTTTCAGGATCCAGGAGTCCAACTGTTCCTTATTTTCCAGATACCGTTCCTGGCTCCAGGTTCCGCTATAACGGATGACCGCCATGCGACGGGCAGGAACCTCCCGTACGCTCAGCGTCGGGTCGGTCGGCAGGGGCAGTGTTTGCAAGGTATAGTTCGCCGGCATCATGAAGCTGACGGCCCAACCGCCTTGGGCCGCCTGCTGCCCCACAGGCGCCGTCATGGCAATTTTCCCGCCACGGGCCTCCTGGGCGACCGGGGCGGTCATCGCAATGCTGTTATTGGATACATTATTTCCAGAGATGTAGCGGAACAGCTTCCTGAAAGCCAGATTCCCGGCGTCTTCCAGGGAACTATCCACAATGGTTTCGACCAGAAGATGGCGCTCATAGTCGCGGATTTCGAACGCGCCGGACTTTTCCACTAAAGTGTATTTTGCTTCTTCAGTTGCCATCGCGCCCACCGCTCCCAGCAGCACGATCACCGCTGCCATGATTTGTTTTAAAAACGGGTTCATAGTTCGCTCCTTATCCTGCATCTCATCGTACTCATGAACTGATGCGCTGACAAGCCGGATTGAGCCATCCCCCTACAACCTTTTAGTCCGTTGGCCGGATCCCTTTGCATCCGGGGTACCCGGTGCATCCCCAGAACTCGGCCCCGGCATTTTTTCCCTGACGGGCCATTCGCAGGGTCATTAGTTTGTTGCAAAGGGGGCAGTGTTTTATCAGATCTGACGGATCCGACCGATCTGTCGGATTTTTTCGAGCCCGCTCCCGCTCCGCGAGCCGGGCGACCGCCAGTTGCTCGCTATAGCCTCCACCTTTGATAAAGGCTTTCTCCAAGGCGATAAGTTGCTGGTCCATCAGATAGTTGGCCTGGTGGATCAGGCAGATCAGGGTATTCGCCACAATAGCAGGCTCCTTGTGTTCAAGCCAGTGGGCATAGAGAGCCCAACGGGATTTATCGCCCACATCCGTCGGATCGGTCAGATCCGGCCGATCTGACTTTCTGCCAAGGCTGCGCACTTCTAAGGCCGCAGGGTCGTCTTTTGGCCACTGTCGCAGTTTTCTCTGCCGCAGGTAATCTTCGTAGTCCAGCAGCAGTTCGTCCAAACTGCTGCGCGCCACGTTGGTCAGGTGGGTTTCCGTCTTGCTACTGGTGGCGCCCGCACGGCTGCCTTCCGCGATGTTCTGCCGCCCGCTCCGTGCGGCCTGCACCATCTGGTCATGCGTTCGTGAGCGTTTGTCAATAAACCGGTCGCAAAAAGAGGCCGTGGCATCGTAGATGAGTGTGGCCACCTGAAAACTGCGCAACTCGCGGTAACCACCACTGGGGCGCAGGCGGCGATTCTTGCTTTCTCTATCCGTCGGATCCGACCGACCTGCCGGATCACTTTCTTTCTCGCTGCTCATTTAGCTATATATAGACTAAATTAGCATATCTCCGCCAGCATATTCCTGAACAGCTCCATGGCCTGTCGCTCCCGGGGGCCAAGCTCGTAGTAAATGCACTCAGTGAAATATTCAAGACAGGTGGCTTCGCTTAATCCCAGTTTGACCGCCTGTTGCCTCGCGATCTCGGGGATGGCGGCTATTCCCGCTTGACTGGCCCTTTGGATCACTCCGGTCAAAGCTGCCGGATCAGGATGATCACGGCGTACGGCCCAGACCGCAAACACGAAGGGCAGGCCTGTCATTTGATTCCAGGCGGTTGCCAGATCGTAATCTCCGCCCGGGCCGGAACTTTCGCAGAGGGCCCGGTCGCCAATTACCACCGCCGCGTCGGCTTCATTCGAATTCACTACAATCTGGATATCGCGCTTCCAATGGCGCTTCAGCAGGATCTGCGCCAGAGCGTTCGAAGTCCGAGACGCCGGATCAAGGCACACGGTTCGGACCTGGTCAAGCGGCCGGTTACACCGCAGCACTACACTGCGCACTTTTTGGCCGGCACAAATCCCAGTCCCTTCAAGCGCGCTCAGGGTCGGATTGGCAAACAAGGCGGCGACCGGGATTAAGGCGGCATCGATCTCGCCGCTCAGGAGCGGAGTCAATAGTTGCGACGGGGTATTGAGAACCACCCGGGAACCCGGACTGACGGTGGGAATGAATTGTGCCAGCGGCACCGAGTTGGCGTATTCCGGCGCAGCAAAGACATAGTGCCCCGGCGCCCGCGCAGTGAAGAGGGTCACAAAGCCGCCGGTCAGGGGGGCATGACGGGCCTGGACAAATCCGGCGTTGGTCATCTCGGACACAATCGCGTCAGGCGGCGGGAAATGCTCGATCGAGTCGGCTAGGTAGCGGTACGCGCTGCCTTGGGACAGAAGGGCCCCCAAAAACGGGATGACCTGTTGGGTATGAAAATGATGAACCAGACGCGGCAAGGCCGCTACGGGCTTGGTGAGTTCCAGGATGACCACGGTACCGCCAGGGCGAAGAACTCGCCGCATTTCCTGAAAGGCTTTTGAGCGGTCATCGATATTCCTCAGGCAGAAGGCGCTGACAATGCCATGAAAGGCGGCGTCGCCAAACACCAGCGCGGTGGCATCTCCCGTTTGATAGGTTGCCCGGCTCTGCAGGCCGGCTGCGCGGGTTTTCTTTTCGGCGATTTCAATCATGGGCCGGGAAAGGTCAATGCCGGTCAGACGGGCGGTCGGATACTCGCGAAGCACGGCAATGGCCACATCACCCGTGCCGCACCCGATATCCAGAAAGTCACGCACAGCTTCTTGGGGGCCTTTCACACAAAGGCTTTTGACGGCACGCCGGCGCCAGATACGGTGCAGCCCCAAAGACATCAAGGCATTCAGGAGATCATAACGCCGGGCAATGCCGTCGAACATCCGGCGGTTGTCCTCTGGCGGGATGAGTGCGTCACGGGCCGGACTGGTCATCGGGTTCGCTCCGGCAAGTTGTAGCTGGCCCAGTTCTCGTTCACCCGGCGTTCGTGATCCGGATCAAAGGCGACTGGCTGGCGATAACCGGGTTTCCAGGTCGCATCGATCGCGATGGGGAACTGCAGCACCAGCCGGTTCCCGACGATTTCACGCCGCGCGGGATGGAGGTCAAGCAGGGGATCGAATCGTGTAAACCAACCCCACAGGATCATGCGCAAATCGTTCAGGGGCACATCGGGGGAAACGAGTACATGGAAGAGATAGGGGCCGGTGGCCGGGTGTGTTGACAGGGCCTCACGAATCGCCGGCTTATCGGCTTCAGGTGGGACTTGAACGACCAGAAAGGCTTCGCCGACGGCCACCATCGCCAGAATTTGGGGGTGAACCGCAGCCGGAGCGGGCGGGGGCGGTGGGGGCTGCAGCCGGAGGGGCGGGCGATTCCCCCGGGTTCCCAACAGGATCAATTTGCTGCCGGTGTTCATGGACGGCCCGGTAAAGTCCAAAGTATCTTGCGCGGTGGGGGCCAGCAGATGGATCCCCTGGTGGGCGTCGAGCGTTTGCCACAGGGCGTGGCTGACCTGCCTGAAGTCCCTGACATTGACGTCGTGATCAACCACCATCATGATTTTGGTGAGGGAGAGTTGACCTTCGCCCATCAGGCCAAGGGCGTGCTTGAGCGCTTCTTGTCCATACCGCTCCTTGACAGCGGCAATCGCCAGGGGGTGGAATCCGGTTTCCGGATAGGCCCACAGATCACTAATGGCCGGGCGGATGAGCTTCAAGAGTGGGAGAGTCATTTCCTGGAGCGCCTCACCAATGTAGTAATCTTCCTGAGGCGGCTTACCCACCACGGTGGCGGGATAGATGGCATCTTTGCGCGCCAGCATGCGATCCACACGGAATACCGGAAACGGGGCACTGTGGGAATAATGGCCCAGATGGTCGCCAAAAGGACCTTCCTGGCGCATATCCCCGGGCGTCACGCTGCCTTCAAGCACGAACTCGGCGTTGGCCGGAATCCGGTGCCCCGTACCGGCCCGCTTGATGACATCGAGCGGGTGGCCCATGAGCAAGGCCGCGAGCAACCGTTCATCGATGCCTTCGGGCAGCGGGGTGATGGCGGCAATGGTCAGTGCCGGCGAACCACCCAGAATGACGCTGATGGGCAGCGATTCCCCGCGGTCAGCGGCCATTTGAAAATGGAAGCCGCCTCCTTTTTCGATTTGCCAATGCATGCCGGTGCTGGTGGCATCATAACGCTGAAGGCGGTAGATGCCGAGATTGCCGGCTCCGGTGCGCGGGTCAACCGTATGCACCAGTGGCAAGGTGAAAAAAGGACCGCCATCCAGCGGCCAGCAGGTCAGACAAGGCAATAGATCCAGTCGGGCCGGGCTGTAGCATTGCTCCAGGATGGGGCCGCGCCGTACCGTTCGCATACGGGCCTGCGCCACCTTCCAGAGCTTGCGGCGTTCTGTCCACACTGCTGACAGGGTGGGAGGCATGAAGCGCTCGGCAAGTCGTACCAGATCTTCGCCAATCGCGCCGGGATGGCGTCCAAACGCCAGCTCCACCCGTTCCGGTGTTCCGTAGAGGTTGGACACCAGGCGGTAAGGGGAGCCTTTGACGCGCTCAAATAAAACGGCCGGCCCCTGTTCGGCGAGAAGCCGGTGCTGGATGATGGAAATTTCCTGATCAGGATCGACCTCGGTCGTAACCCGGGCGAGTTGACCACTGGCCTCCAATTGGTTGATGAAACTGCGGAGATCAAGGGCGCTCACGAGATGCTCTCCCAATTCGAGGGGGCCGGGTGCCCCAACACGGCCAGGACGCGATCCACATAAAGCTCGAGCAGCTCAGCCATGGTGACCTGCCGGGGATCTTTGCCGGCCAGCTGATAAAATGGCGGGGAGAGGGGCATGATCACGCCACCGGCGCCTGACACCGTGGCGGCATTCTGAAGATCGATCTGGGTCCAGGGCGATTCGCGCACACAAAGCACCAGTTTGCGCTGTTCCTTCAGGTGACAGTGCGCGGCTCGGGAAATCAAGGTATCGGCGATGCCGTGCGCTACCTTCGCCAGCGTATTGGTGGAGCAGGGGAGAATGACCATCCCTGCGGTAGGAACCGACCCCGATGAGCCGGGCGCCGCCAGATCGGCATCGTCAAAGACCCGGGCCGCCATGGCGGCCAGTTTGGCGAAATCCCCGCACTCGCGCTCATAAACGTTACGGCCCCAAGCGCTGGCAACTAATGCGACCGGCCACGGCGACTTCTTGATCAGAAGCTCCGCCGCATAAGACCCCGTCGCTCCACTCACAGCCAGTAATAGGTTCATAGTTATCCCGCGCTTGACGTTTCACATCTTACGTCTCACTTCTTACAACATGGCGATCATCGCGCCGGCAATCCCGGCAATGGCGGATACCGGGAAGAATCTAACATGAAGCGGTAATTTTGGATAGTAGGCGAGAGTCAATGTCCCGACGGTGACAGCCAGCGCGAGCCCCGAGGCAAGGCCGGCCCCCACCAATACCCAGAGTTGAACGGCCGCGGCGGCCGCAACCAGATGGGTGAGCGCGGCCATCCATTGAGCGCCGGTACTGCCCAGCGCGGCGGGAAGACTGTGAACGCCTGTTTCCCGGTCCGCCTTCAAGTCCTGCAGGGCGTAAATGATGTCAAACCCGCTGATCCAGCAGAAGGTAAACAGGGCCAGCATGAGCGTCGCCCCATCGATGGCCGTGGACCCGGTGACGGCCACGTAGGCCCCCAGTGGCCCTAACGCCAGACAGACGCCGATCCCGTAGTGACAGAGGTTGCTGAAGCGCTTCAGCATTGAGTATGTAATCAACACCAGGGCCGGGATCGGGGACAGTTTCAGGCATAAGGGGCCCAGTGCCGCGCAGGCGGCAAGGTAGACGATCAGGCCGGTCGCCGCGACCGTCCAGGCGTGACCGGAAGAAAGTTTTCCGCTCGGCAGTTCACGGCTTGCCGTACGGGGATTGAGCTGATCGATATGACGGTCCAGAATCCGGTTCATTGCCATGCCTAAAGCCCTGGCGCCGACTCCCGCCAGCATGACCAGCAGCAGTGGCCGAAGCCCCGGCCATTGCCGTCCCGCGCCGAGCCAGGCACCGGCCAGTATCAGCGGGATGCTGAAAATGGTGTGCTCGATTTTGACAAAGTTAAACAGCCGTGACATCAGGTTTCCGCCAGGATGGGCCAGATGATACTCCAGTCCGGCGATCACTTCCTCCGCCAGAATGGTGGAGACGCGTGTAAGGTTGAGATGCAACTCCTCGTGGCCTGCGTCATCCGCCCGGTCGCTGACGACTTTCAGCAACTGAAAGGGCACGCCGTGTTGCTTGCAAACCCGCACAATGTCGTACCCTTCCATATCGACCATATCGGCATGGGCGGCCAGAATTGTGCGGCCTTCTCCCCCGAAGACCGGTTCGCTGACGGATGCCAGCCGGGCGGGCGGAAGGGATTTCCAGAGCGACTCAGTGGCGAGTGGCAGGGAGGGGGGCGCTGGATTTTTCAGAAGGGCATCGCCCTGAATGATCTCGGTGATGTGACACATATGCCCGGGCTCAACCGCAGGCGTCAGGGCTCCACAGATTCCGACATTAAGAATGTGACGGGCACCCCGGGCCTGAATGGCGTAGTCCGCTGCGGCGGCGGCCTGTTGGGGCCCAATTCCGGTGATAATCACCAGCCCGCCCGGCCGACGGCCTCTGGCTTCAAAACTGTAAGTCTCAAAGGTCTGCGGGAGAGCCGCCGTGAGGGGCACTCCCCCCGTGGCGGACCGCAACAGGTTATGCTGGAGATCGCGCTCCTGATGCTCGTCTCCAGACGCACTGAGCCGCTTTTCGGCGTGAAGCCGATCGAGCAGCGGTTGCGCCTCACTAAGCGTGGCAAGAAGAATGGCAATCATGGAATCACCCCCGCCTGGCGCGCCATGGATGCCAACACGGCAATTGCCTTGTGCCCTGCTTCTCCGAGATCAACGGAGAAGTCAGTAACAAACATGTCGATATGTTTTTTCATGACCGTGGCATCCATTTCCCGGGCATGCTCGCGGACATACCTGGCGGACTCCTCGGGATGAGCGCGGGAGTGGATGATCGATTTCCTCAGCAAGGCTTCGAATTCGGTAATGACGGTATCGCCCAGGGTCTTGCGGGCGACGATACAGCCCAGGGGAATGGGCTGCCCGGTCTCCTGCTCCCACCATTGCCCGAGATCCTGAACACAGAAGAGGCCGGCTTGCTGGTAAACGAAACGTGATTCATGGATGAGAATGCCGCAATCAACCTCTCCGGCGCGCAGTAGTTCCATCACGCGGTCATAGGAAGTGAACATCTTTTGGCGGGCCTCAGGCGCCCAGAGTCGCAACAGCAGGTGCGCGGTGGTCAATTCGCCGGGCACGGCAATCCGGTAGCGGGCGATATCGGCAGGCGCTATGGGGATACGCGACACAAGCAAAGGCCCGCACCCGAACCCGAGTGCAGCTCCGGCGTTTAGGAGCTGATAGTGCTCCTGTACCAGCAGGTAAGTGTGAAAGGAAATTTTGGTGATGTCGTAGGCAGTGCTGAGCGCCAGACGGTTCAGGGTCTCGACATCATGAAGATGGGTGGACACCGCGAAACCATGGCGCTCCAATAGTCCAGTCGCGATGTCATGAAACATCGATGTATCATTCGGACAAGGAGAGTAGCCCATACTGAGGTTCATAACGAGGAATCCACCTTCACTCCTTCGGCCAGCAGGGGAGGGCCTTGAGAATGGCCAGCTCCTTGTCGAGGCGCGGGGCTCCCCAGGCGAGCTCGCGGGCCATAATTACCGCCACGTTCATCAGCGCGGCTTTAGATGGCCGGCCGGCTGAACCCAGGTCGGTTCTGCGAAGCACCACATCGGTCATGGTGTGAGCCATCTCTTCACGCAGGGCAAAAATAACTTCAGCGCCGGTGACGCAGGTGCCTTCCCCAAGGGGACGTAACCAGAGCGGATTGGTGGAACCTACACGCACCACTTCCCGGTAGCCGGTGCCGTAGTTGCCGACCAGGTGCCTGGCCGTGACTTCAGGAAGTCCCGCCTGTATGGCCTCGTTGATCAATGCCGCGACATCAGGGATGTCACCGCCCGGCAAAGGACGGGTGGCAGGGCTCGACGGGCAATTGGGCTGCCCCAGCCTGGCATTCAAACTGGCCAGGGTGCGTTGCGCCACATCGCGGGCGGTGGTCCATTTCACTCCGAGCACGGAGATCAGTCCCTTGACCTTGTCGGAGACTTCATGATCCATAATCTGAAAATGATTCAGGAGGCTGGGTTCGCCATCGGGTGCCACTTCCTTGTCTTCGGCCGGCATCACACCCGCTTGGATGAAGGCAATATCCTCAGGTTTAAGCAGAGCGGCGGGATAGGCCAGATTCAGGTTATCAATGAATGACTGAATGTCCTCGGGCGTAATGGTGAGTTGGTTGGGACTGCCGGTATGGGGACGCAAATAGGTGCCCACCATAGTGCGATCCCGCCAGGGCACGAAAAAGAAAAGTCGTCCCTTTTTCCAGCCTTCCTTGAACGCCATCAACCCGACGGCATGGCTGGCGATCAATTGTCTGCGCAAGACCACATTCATGGCGACAGCGCAGCGGTAGGCCGGAGCGGTCACCTTCTCGTCAAGCAGGCCCAGGGTTTCTTTGACCCAGGGGCCGGTATTGTTCACCGTCACCTTGGCCCGGATGGATAGGGGCTGGTTGGTGATCCGATCGATGGCGGTGACGCCGGTCACGTCGCGACCACTCTTCAGAAAGCCCGTGGCTTCGACATAATTGGCGACCGTCGCGCCCGCATCAACGGCTGAGGCAACAAATGCCAGGCTGAGTCGTTCCGTATTGCCGGTTATGGCATCGTGCCAGAGGGCGCACCCGTTGTAGCGGGGATCATCCAGCTGCGGCGCAATGGCCAACCACTCAGCGCGGGACCCCACGCGTCCACCAGGAATGGTTTTTTCAGGAGGCAGTCCCTCGTTCCGGTCCCGGCTGAGGAAATCATAGGCCAAGAGGCCGCAGAATAGGGCCGCTTTGCTTTTCATCCCATACCCCCAGGTCGGCATGGCACAGGGAAGGGGATTCACGAGGTGGGGTGCCAGTTGGAGTAGAGTGCGCCGCTCGATGACCGACTGCCGCACACGCGGCAGGTTGGCCTGTTGCAGGTAGCGGATACCGCCATGGAGGATCTTGAGGCTGTTTGCGGAGGTGGCGGACCCGAAATCCGATTTTTCGATCAAGGCGACCGAGCGTCCCGCCAGGGCCGCCTCCCGAGCCAGGGTAACCCCATGGATGCCGCCCCCGATGATTAAAATATCAAACTCACGCCCCGTAAGGCCTGCAATATCCCTATTCATTAGTAACTCCCTGAAAAATACCAAAAAAGACTTTGCATGAGTTACTTTGAACTCAGGGGCATGTCAACCTTGAATAGCCGCCCCCATTGTACCAAGGTCTTTTGTTTTGGCGCTTTTTGGCTCCGCAGATGCGACAGTGCGCATCCCTCCATCTTGAAAACACATGATATTTTCATCTTTTCACTCCGTGATGGAGGGTTTCGCTCTGTCGAAACCAGTGCCAGAACGGACAAAACAAAAGACCCTGCCTATTGGGGACGTCGGCCGCCACACTGAATTACATGCGGGTCGCCAGGTTCGTCGGAAAAAACCGAAGCGCTTCGGTTTTTTTGAGCTTGGCCCCCACCGTTCTGCAGAGCCTCGCCGCCTTGCCTGACGAGAAGGCCGCCACACTCACGCCCGATACGCTGCTGACCGACCCGCGAACCGGGCTGCAAACAGCCCTCAGCCAGATGAGCATTCGCTCGTTAGACCGGGCACTCGACGCCCTGGAGGGCAAGACGGTCCCGCAGAACCCGAAACCGGTCTCCGTGGGCGTTGCGTTGGCAGGTGTGACCCGTGAGGACGCTGCCGCCGCTGCTCAGCAAATCATGGGCCTGCTGGTCGATCAACTGGCGGACTCTTCCTCTCCCCTTGAGGGAGAGGACTGAGGTGAGGGGTTTCCGGACCCCGATTCAGCACCCCCCGCCGCCCCGGCAGGTTCGGCTCCCGCTACCGGCTCTATCACCGCCACCGCCGGGATCACCGGCTCAGGCTGGGGCGGCGGCGTCACCATGATCTCGGAGACGGGCGCGGCTTCCGAGGATGCCATGACGGGAATAATGGGAGTGTTGCTGCGAGTCAGCGACCCGCCCAAACCCAAAGCCATGTTACGGGCGATCAGGTTCGGTTGGTAGCCGAGTTGACTGGCCACCGCCCGCACCCTGACCTCTGTTGCCGTGGCGATGTGACACGCCTTTCCCTTTCCAGAGAGCACCCGGGAGACGGTAGATTTCGATACCCCCGCCATGGTTGCCACCTCCCTGATCGTAATCGACGAACTCATAAGGACCAATATACAATCGGTTGCGCAACCGTTTCAATAAAAGTTAATAATAACAAGCTGCCTGTCCCCAACGGCCTCAGGTGGCGTTCGCCGTCCCGGCGAACGATTCGCCCCTTGCGCTGCGCTTAATCGGCCGCCGACCTGCCCGCAATGCTACGCGCATAGCGTTGTATGAGCCTAAGATTATTAATTTACGTGGCCAGAAAGTGATCTTGGATTCGGAGTTGGCGAGGGTGTATGGGGTTTCAACTTCTCGATTTAACGAGGCGGTTAAACGTAATCAGAAGAGGTTTCCTCAGGATTTTGCGTTTCAACTGGTGAGTTCTGAGTGTGAGCACTTGATGTCGCAAAATGCGATATCAAGATCAGGACATGGTGGAGTGCGCAAATTGCCATGGTTTTTTACCGAGCATGGAGCCGTTATGGCTGCAAATATCCTGCGGAGTGAGAAGGCCATGGAGATGAGCGTGTTCGGGGTCCGTGCCTTTGTGAAGATGCGGGAATATCTGCTCAGCAGTGAGATTTTGTCCCGCAGGTTGGCCGAGATCGAGAAGCAACTGGTTGTGCATGATACCGCCCTCGTGGAACTGTATGACCAGATACGTCCACTGTTGCTACCGCCGCCAGATCTGCCCGCGAAACCGATCGGTTTCGGTTTGTAGGCCCCGCCCTCGGTGGTGACGGGGTCACCTGCTTATATCTGCCGCAATGATGATTTTGCCGTTTATCCGTTTTTTGTGCTTTAGATGAGGGTTGACCCTGGATATTCCTTACCTTATCGTAAGGAATATTTAATTAGTAAGGAGAATGGACGTGTGGTCACCGCGACAATAACGAGCAGGGGGCAAATCACCATCCCCAGAACTGTCAGAGAGTCGATGCACCTTCATTCCGGCGACAGAATCGCGTTCATCATGCATGGCGAAACTGAAGCCTTGATGAAGCCGGTGGCCAAAACCGTGGCTCAGGTTTTTGGCAGGCTGCACAAACACGGGCAGGCCGGCAAAACCGTTTCTGAAATGAACCGGGCCATCGCGTTACGGATGAGGAGTGCCCGATCATGATCGCATCTCTCTGACCTGTTGATTGCGTTAGCGGCAAAGTCTTCTGGTTCCAGCGGGGGTATAACCTTCGACAAGAAAGCATCGAAGTTTCCGTTTTTTCAGTTACTGAAGTGAGCCTCCCGTCCAAAACAACCTGCCTCCTATTGTAGGCTCTGGAGATTGACGTGATTGATCTACATGTCCACTCGACATTTTCTGATGGCAGTATGACTCCCGAGGAGCTGGTCGAACTGGCGGCCAAGTCAGGGATCACAGCCATGGCGCTGACCGATCATGACGGCATGATGGGGATTGATCGCTTTATGGCGGCCTGCCAGCAACACGGACTGCGCGGCATCCCCGGCGTGGAGATCAGTATCGAGCATTCGGGCGGCACGTTGCACATGCTTGGTTATTTTATGGACCCTCACAACCCCCGGCTCCTCGAGGCGCTTGCGCGTTTGCGACGCGGCCGCGAGGAACGCAATCAGTTCATTCTCGAACGGCTCGCCGCCCTGGGCATGCCACTGGCCTGGGAGGACGTTGCCAGCCTGGCCAAGGAGGATGTCGTCGGCCGTCCCCATTTTGCGCAAGCCATGATCACAAAAGGGTATGTGAAGAAAAAGGATGAGGCGTTTGATCATTATCTCGGCAAGGGAAAGCCGGCTTATGTGGAAAGGGATCGCTTTACTGTAGAGGAAAGCATTGAACTGATCCGGGGGGCAGGGGGAGTCCCTATCCTGGCCCATCCCTATACGCTCAACATGGGGCGGCGGCGACTCCGGGAGTTCCTGGCGGAATTGGCCGCAAAAGGCTTACAGGGGATTGAGGCCTATTATTCAGAGCACAGCCATGAGCAGCATCGCTTTTGCCTCAATATGGCCCGTGACCTGGGTTGGGTGGTCACCGGGGGGTCTGACTTTCATGGCGCCATGAATCCGCACATACGCCTGGGCCTGGGGTTTGGGGCCCTTGATATCCCTGATGAATTGGTGGATCTGCTCTATGCACGCTGTCCCAAAAATTAACGGCCTCTATGTTCATGTTCCCTTCTGCGATGGAAAATGTCACTACTGTGCATTCTATTCCGTCCCCTATGCGCGTGAACTCGGGGAAGCCTGGCTTACAGCCATCACCCGGGAGCGGGATCAGGCTCTTGCGCGTTATGGTACCTTGTCCCTGACCTCCATTTTCATGGGTGGGGGAACTCCCAGTATGCTGCCGCCGGATCAGATGGAACGCCTCCTGACGCTCCTGCGCCCTGAGCGAGAACAGGTGTTGAGTTGGCAAGTTGCTGAGTTGTTAAGCGAAAGCCCTAAGGCCTGTTTATCTACCCACTCAACAACTCAGCAACTTAACAACCCGGCAACCACCACCCCCCCGAGGGGGCTGGAATGGACGAGTGAAGCCAATCCAGGGTCGCTGACCCGCGACACCCTAAAGATGATGAAAGCGTTTGGGGTTAACCGGATCAGTCTGGGCGTACAGGCCTTTTCAGATCCAGTCCTTCACCAACTGGGACGCCGCCATTCGGTTGCCGATGTGTATGCGGCGGTAGAGTCCATTCATGCCGTCGGCTTCTCTAATTGGGGGCTGGATCTGATCGCCTGCATTCCGGGAGTGAGTGAGAAGGCCTGGCGGGAAACCCTTGAATCCGCCTTGCGCATGGCACCGAAACATATTTCGGTCTATGCCCTCACCCGCGAGGAGGGGACACGGCTTCACCAGGACTGTGCGGCGGGAACGTTCGCGCTGCTGGATGATGATGAACAACTCCGGATGCTGGATGAAGCTGAGGCCATCCTGGGCGAGGCCGGTTTGGGACGGTACGAAATCTCCAATTATGCCCGTCCCGGCTTCGAATGCCGGCATAATCTCTCCTGTTGGCGGGGCGGCAACTATCTCGGGCTCGGCTGCGCCGCTGCCTCACGGGTCGGGGATCAACGCTGGACGAACGGTTCCGATGTGCATGCCTATATTGAAGGAACGAACCAGCAGGAACGGGAAACGTTGGCGCCCGTAACGGATGCCGTGGAGCGACTCGTCTTTGGCTTGAGGATGGCAGAAGGCATTGATCTGCAGGCGATCCTGTTGACGTCCGGAATGGAGCAAACAGATCAGGCGGCAGTCTGGTGCCGGTCTTTGGAGCGACTCGGGCGCGATCAGCTTGTGGAACAGGTGGCGGGACGCTGGCGACTGACGTCCAGGGGGCGAACGCTGGCCGATCACGTGGCGGTTGAATTGATGCCGTGAGTCTGATAGCTTGGACCCCTTATGAAGAAACACGCCTTATGGGAAGCGAGTCTGTTTGAGCTGATCCGCCGTACGTCGGTCGATCTGCCCGCTGATGTAGAGCAATCCCTTCGCCGTGCCTGTAAAACGGAGAAAAAGGACAGCCGGGCTCGCTGGGTCCTGGACACCATCCTCGAGAACGTTCAAAAGGCGCGTGATAACGATGCGCCCCTCTGCCAGGACACCGGCAGCCTGATCTTCCATTTCCAGGTCCCCCTGGGCTTTGACACCAATTTCCTGGTGGCCGCCACCCGCATCGCGGTCGCCCGGGCAACCCGGTTCGGTTATCTCCGCCAGAACACGATTGATTCCCTGACCGGCGAATCCTGCGCCACCAATGTGGCGCACGGGGCGCCCACCTTCTATTTTGAACAATGCGCCCGCACCACCGTGGATGTCCGCCTCATCATGAAGGGTGGGGGATGCGAGAACGTCGGACGCCAATATAGTCTGCCCAATGAGGAATTGACCGCGGGTCGTGATCTTGACGGGGTTCGCCGTTGCATTCTGGATGCCATTGTGACCGCCCAGGGGAATGGCTGTGCGCCCGGCATTCTGGGCGTCTGTATCGGGGGCGATCGGGCCACCGGCTACGAGTGTTCGAAGGCCCAATTCCTGAGGAAAATCGATGACCGCTCTCCCGTCAAAGTCCTGGCGCGCCTGGAGGATCGTATCCTTAAAGAGTCGAAGCAATTGGCGATTGGCCCCATGGGGTTTGGCGGGAATACAGCCTTGCTGGGCGTCAAAATCGGATCGCTGAGCCGGCTACCGGCTTCCTTTTTTGTAACCGTTTCATATATGTGCTGGGCGTTTCGCCGGCGGGGAGTGCTGCTTTCAGCGCGGGGAGGATTCAAAAAATGGCACTGACAGGGCCCCGTAAACTTTCATACCCCTTCACCGCAGAACAAATCACGCCCTTGCGGGCGGGCCAATTTGTGTTGCTGAGCGGAACGCTCTATACGGCGCGGGACCGCATGCACAAGTACCTTTTTGAGGGCGGGAAAAGCCCCGTCGATCTCAAGGATGCGGCGCTCTACCATTGCGGGCCGGTCGTGATCCGGAAGGATAACAACTGGGTGGTCCGTGCCGCAGGGCCCACCACCTCCATTCGGGAGGAACCCTATCTGCCGCGCATCATCAAGGACCATGGCGTGCGGGTGGTGATCGGGAAAGGCTCCATGGGCAAGGTGACGGAACAAGCCTGCGTGGCGGGGGGATGCGTCTACCTTCATGCCGTTGGCGGTGCCGCCCAGGTGTTGGCTGACCGGGTCAGCGCGGTGAAAGAGGTATATTTTGGTTCAGAGTTCGGACCGGCAGAAGCCATGTGGGTTCTGGAGGTCAAGGATTTTCCTGCGATTGTGGCGATTGATTCCCGCGGTCGAAGCCTGCTGAAAAAAGTTCAGGCCAACTCCCGCACCCTGTTGCGGAAACTGGTAGATGCCGATCGATTTGAAGCCTGAGGGGACCATGCGAATACTTTTTATGGGATCTGCAGGCTTTGCCTGTCCTTGCCTGGAAACCCTGTTGCAAAACCCGCAGGATGAAATCGTGGCGGTGGTTACCCAGCCGGATCGCCCCAAAGGCCGCAATCTGGAACGCTCGGCCTGTCCGGTAAAAACCTATCTCGGAACACGCCAAATCCCGGTCCTGTCGCCTGAAAAGGTCAATACCCCCGAGAGTTTGGCCGCTCTGCACGCCTTAAGCCCTGATCTGATTGTGGTCGTGGCCTACGGTCAATTGCTCAAAACGCCTATCCTTGAAATGGCTCCTTTGGGCATCATCAATGTGCATGGTTCATTGTTGCCGAAATACCGGGGGGCCGCGCCCATCCAGTGGGCGGTGGCGAATGGGGATTCCGTTTCGGGCGTGACGACGATGTTTCTCAATGAGCGGATGGATGCCGGGGATATGATCCTGAAGCGCGAATTGGCCATTGACGCCTCTGATACCGGCGGAAGTTATCATGATAAACTTTCAAAGGTGGGCGCTGACGCGCTGAGTGATACCCTCGAACTGATCCGGCAGGGACGCGCACCCCGCGTGGTCCAGAATGAGGCCGATGCCACGATGGCACCCAAACTGAAGAAAACTGACGGCCGGATTGATTGGACCAGCCTGGCAGAAAAAATTGAGAACCGAGTCCGGGGGTTTAATCCCTGGCCGGGTTCCTTCTGTGTCATGCCGGCGGAAGGCGGAAAAACGATCAAGGTTCTGTCTGCCCGCGTGGAGGCCGGTTCCGGCATTCCTGGAACGGTGATTGCCCTCGGGGGCGAAGGGCCTCTCATTCAGGCCGGCAATGACCGGGCTATCCGACTGATTGAAGTCCAGCCTGAAGGGCGCAAACCCATGTCCGGCGCCGCCTTCCTCTGTGGGCACTCCCTGGAAATCGGGATGCGGGTCGGGTAGGGGATAGACAGTCGGTGTCGTGCATGGTAGGTTCAGGCCTCGTTTTATTTCACAAGCAGAATCAGGAGAAGAAACATGAACGCGTTTAAACGATACGGGTTGGCAATAGGAGTCGTGCTGGCAGGACTGGTGGGCTCGGCGAACGCCGAATTACGGCTGCCAAAGGTGTTCTCCGATCATATGGTTCTGCAACGCGACCTCGCCACGCCTGTGTGGGGCTGGGCGGACCCGGGTGAAGCCGTCACCGTAACATTCGCCGGACAGTCGCTGGCCGCTACGGCGGATAAGACTGGCCGCTGGCAAGTGCGCCTCGCTCCGCTGAAGGCGGAGTGTAAATCCCAGGAACTGACCGTTGCCGGCAAGACGACCAATACCGTGGTCCGGGATATTCTGGTGGGCGACGTGTGGCTTTGCTCCGGTCAGTCAAACATGGAATTCGGCCTGGGCAATGCCGACAACGCGCAGGACGTGATTCCGGCCGCCACAAACGCGATGATCCGGTTGTTGAGCGTCAAATCCCCTCAAGCCGGGCAGGCCGTTGATGATGTGCCGGCGCCCTGGGTGCTTTGTGATAAACAGTCAGTTGGTGCGTTCTCAGCGGTCGGCTATTTCTTCGGACGCAAGATTCAGAAGGAGACCGGGATTCCGATCGGGCTGATCAACAATGCCTGGGGCGGGACGGCCATTGAATTATGGATGCCTTCCGACGCGCCCGCGGCGTTCCCGGAACTGGCCAAGATCTCCCAGGAATTCGATCAGAAACAGGACATGTTCAGACATCAACTCGCCAAGGTGATTGACCCCGTCGGTCAGTGGGTGGAGAAGGCGCGCCAAGCCCAGGCCAAAGGCGAGAGTATTCCCTTTCCCCCCACTATGCCGACGCATCCTGCCATTGGCAGCCTGTCCGGCATCTATAATGGACGCGTGACGCCGCTGATCCCCTTCGGCATCAAAGGGGCACTCTGGTATCAGGGCGAAGCTAACGGCAGTGACGATGATATTTATGCCGTCAAGACCCGCGCGTTGGTCAGTAGCTGGCGTAAAGCGTGGAATCAAGGCGATTTCCCCTTCTATTTCGTGCAACTGGCCAACTTTAAGGACACCGACACCATTCCGGCTGGCGGCTCGGGGTGGGCGAAGGTCCGCATGGCGCAATTTAAAAGCCTGGAGATCCCTCACACCGGCATGGCGTTGGCCATTGATATCGGGGATGCAAAAGATATCCACCCGAAGAACAAAGAGGATGTGGGTGACCGGCTGGCATTCTGGGCGCTCAAATACGATTACGGTCAGAAAGGTCTCATCTGCAGCGGCCCCCTCTATAAAGGGATGGCCATTGAGGGTTCGAAAATCCGCGTGAGTTTTGATTATGCCGCAACCGGGCTCATGGTGGGGGAGAAAACAGGACATGGCCCTGCCACTGAATCCCAAAATGGGGTCCTGAAGCGGTTCGCGGTTTCAGGCGCAAGCAATGCCTGGTTCTGGGCCGATGCGGTGATTGACGGCTCGACGGTGCTCGTATCCAGCACCAATGTGCCCGCGCCAGTCGCCGTCCGCTACGCTTTCAGCATGAATCCGGAAGGTTGTAACCTGTACAATAAAGAAGGCTTGCCCGCTTCACCTTTCCGCACCGACACCTGGTAAGGTAGGGAAGTCAACGTTATGACTAATACATCTCTTATTCCAACCCGACGATTTGGACGCACCGGACTGGCCATGCCGGTGTTGACGTGCGGCGGCATGCGATTCCAGCACTCCTGGCAGGATACCGACGACATCTCTCCTGAAAGCCAGGGAAATGTCGAGGCCACCGTCCAGCGGGCCTTTGAACTTGGCCTTCGCCACATCGAGACCGCCCGCGGGTATGGTTCTTCCGAGGTTCAGATCGGGCGTGCCATCAAGTCGCTGCCCCGTGATCAGTTTATCCTCCAGACCAAGGTCGGGCCGGATGCTGATCCTGCCGTTTTTGCCGCCCAGTTCGAGCTCTCCCTGAAACGACTGGGACAGGAACGTGTAGACCTGTTGGCCATTCATGGCATCAACAACCAGGAAATCCTTGAGATGGTCCTGCGCCGGGGCGGATGCCTTGAGATGGCCCACCGGTTCCAGCGCGAGGGGCGTTGTGGTTTCGTAGGATTTGCAACCCATGGACCTCCCGAGGTGACCGTGCGCGCGATCCGGACCGGCGAGTTCGACTACGTCAACCTGCACTGGTATTACGTCAATCCCTTCACCTGGCCGGCCGTGCAGGCCGCTGCGGCTCAGGACATGGGCGTCCTGATCATCAGCCCGAACGATAAGGGCGGCAAACTTTACGCACCCCCGCAGAAGCTGGTGGAGCTCTGCCAACCCCTGACCCCCATGGCCTTTAATACCCAGTATACCCTGGCCCGGCCGGAGGTTCACACCTTGAGCATCGGGGCGGCTCGCCCAACGGATTACGATGAACATGTTCAGGCCCTCACCGGGTTGGGGGATCCTGCCCGGGCGGCCTCGATCGCCGCCAGGCTGGACGCCGAACTGGCCCGGGTATGCGGTGCGGACTGGATGGCCCGCTGGCACGAAGGATTGCCGAACTGGGAGCAGGTGCCGGGGAAGATCAACCTGCATGAGATCCTGCGCCTCTGGAATTTCGCACGGGGCCTGGACATGGTGGATTTCGCCAAGATGCGTTACAACTTACTGGGGCAGGCCGAACATTGGTTTCCAGGACAAAATGCCGCCCTTGCCGGCGAACAGGATTTTTCAGAGGCACTGAAATCGAGTCCCTTTGCCCGCCAGATTCCAGCCCTGCTGATTGCAGCCCACACCGCCCTTTACGATCAGCCCGTCAAACGTCTCAGTCAGTCGGACTGAAGCGGAGCCCGCTCCCATGATCAAACCGGTCTATCTTCTTGCAGGAGGAGCGTTCCACCGGCGCCAATCACATGATCCCCTGATTCATCAAATGCTCAGGGAGACCGCCCGCCCGCAGCCGACCGTCGCTTATATCGGAACGGCCAGCGGTGACGATCCTCATTTCTTTAACGCCCTCAAAACGCTCCTGGAGCAGAACGGCGCAGGCCGGGTGGACCTGGTGCCTTTGGCTTCGCCCCATTGCAAGCTGCCGGCGGCCCGGTCATTGCTCGCCTCCGCGGATCTGATTTTTTTCAGTGGCGGTGACGTGGAGTTGGGTATGCGGCTCCTGCGCGAACGCGGAGTGGTGGAATTGATCAGCGACCAGTTCCGGGCCGGCACCGTTCTGGCGGGGATTTCGGCGGGCAGCATTCTGCTTTGTCAGCAGTGGCTTCACTGGCCCGACCCGGATGACGATTCCACCGTGGAACCATTTGACTGCTTGGGGATCGTTCCCCTGATCTGTGATATGCACGACGAGGCCGGGGGATGGACGGAATTGAAAACCCTCCTGAGCCTGCGGCAGATCGACGGGGAAATTGGCTACGGAATTCCCGCGTCAGCGGGACTGCGCATTCACCCCGATCACCGGATCGAGGAAATCGGGGGGAGGGCGCATCAGTTTATTTTCCGGAACGGGCGCGTGACGCCCTGTGACGCATATGCTTGAAGACGGTATCGCCCGTCTTGACCCCCAACTCGGCCGCCACAATGTCGCATTTGGCTTTGAGCAGGAAATAGTAATTACCCGGTTTGCCGACACAGGTTTCGAAATTTCCGTGTCCCTTTCCTAGAATGAGGTCGGCATTGCGGACATGCCGCCGGAACGAGGAGGACACATTGGCCCAGCCCACACCGATATCGTCAGATCCTGTTTCAATCACCGGGCAGAGCGAGGTGATTCCCGCGAACGCGGCATCCTCCCGGGTAGCGTCATTGATGATGGGCCCGGACTTGACGACCACGGTCACCTTGAGCCCGGCGGCGAGGAGTTGCTCCACCAGCACGCGGTCGAACACGATCTCTCCGCAATTGTCGGCAAGATAGAGCAGGGTGCGCCCCCGCCGGAGTTCCCGTTTGAATTCAGGATAGTCATCAATGGCAAAGGCTTGCTTCATGATCCGGGCGACATCCTTCTTGAGATTGAAGGCATGACCGATCCCCAGGTCAATGATGTTGCCCGCCACGGCCAGATGAATGGCCTGCTTCAGGGGATCCGGGGAATGGTGGATGGCGGCCTCGAGGGTCGCCAACAACTCCATCGCCGCCTGGTTGGTTTCTTTTTTGGAACGGGCATAAGGATCCCGGACACCGGTGACATCGAACACGATATCGTACACCGGTTTGGAAAGGGTTGCCGGCGAACGGTTCATATTCATGGCGGGCAGCACCCGAGCCAGTCGGCGCAGAATCTCGGTGTGGGCTCGTGTGTCTTTGGTGGCCACGCGGGCCGTGTTTAAGGCCTGCCGGAACATACAGGCCAGGCATTCGGGTTGTGTTTTCAAATGATAGTCGTCCTTTCCTGATGAGGCGTATCAGTTATTGATGACGGGTTAAAGGCAAAAATGCCGCCGTAGGCGTTGACTTGATTACTTTCGTATGCGATAGTGAAGAGCGTTTTTTACAACCTTTTACTGCGGAGTGATATGACGCCTATTATCGAGAAGTTGCTGATTATTCAAGATCATGACCTGAGAATCTTGAAATTCGAAAAAGAACTGGCGGACATTCCATTGCGGAAGAAGGCCATTGATTCACTTCTGGATGAGCATCGCCAGGCGGTGGTTGCGGCCAAGGAGGTCTTGAAGACCCGTCAGGCCGGCATCAAGAAATGTGAGCAGGAAATTGAAGCCTACCGCGATAAGATCCGCAAATACCGCGATCAGCAGATGCAGCTCAAAAACAACCAGGAATTCCGCGCCATGGAAAATGAGATCACCGGCGTGGAGAAACTGATCCGCCAGTGTGAAGACCGCATCCTCGAAATCATGGAAACCGTCGAAGCCGCCAATGCGGATGTCAAATTGCGCGAGGACGCCCTCAAGCTCGAGGAAAAGGGGATTACCAGCGAATTTTCGGCCATTGAAGGGCGGGGGAGTGAAGTCCAGGGCGAACTTGACCGCGTGAAACAGTTGCGGGCGGGTTATGCGGTGGATGTGGATAAGGCCCGCCTGGCCCAGTATGACCGCTTTTTCAAGTCCAAGAAGGCCAAGGTGCTGGTTGCCGTGGAAGCCAATGGGACCTGCGGGGGTTGCCACATGAAGCTGCCGCCTTATATCTGCCATGATGCCAAGAAACAATTGGATGTGGTGGCCTGCGGGTATTGCGGACGAATGTTGTATTGAGTCTGGGAACGTTGTGATGTCGAAAGGCAGGGGGCGTTCGGTCGCTCCGGTTTTAGCGCAAGCGGATCGGGGAGGAAAGTCCGGACTCCATAGGGCGGAATGCCGGTGCCTAATAAGCCCGGGGGGCTCTCCTTAAAGGGAGTTCACGGAAAGTGCCACAGAGACTATACCGCCACAGAAGACCTGAAAGGGTCCGCTGCGGTAAGGGTGAAAAGGTGGTGTAAGAGACCACCGGGCGCGAAGAAATGAGCGTCGCATGGCAAACCCCATTCGGAGCAAGATCAAATAGGGAACCTGAGGTAGCCCGCCTCGTGTTGTCGCGAAAGCGGCACGCGGTTTCGGGTTGATCGCTTAGATAAATGACTGATCCCGTTCGCGGGAAACAAAAGCCGGCTTATGCCCTCTGCCTTTCGATATCAGAATGCTGTTAAGTGGACGGTCGGAACGACCGTCGCTGCAGGTGCCTGCCTTTCTCTTTTCTTATACCGTGCCGGAAGCGCCTCGCCCGATGTCACCCTCGCCTCAACCCGGGCTTCGGAGCCCTCGCTCCTCGCTCCTCCCGGCAGTCTCACCGGAGAATTCTGGAACGCCTTGCAGTCTCGCCCGGAAGTCTCCCCGCGATCTGCCCCCGGAGTTTCGTCGGTTGATCGCTTCCGGCTGGCCGGAACTTTTTCCATTGAGGGACTGGGTGCCCCTCTGTCCAAGGCAATTTTGGATGACAGCCAGAAGCGTGATCAGTTTATTGTGGCCGAGGGTGACCGGCTGGATGATGTGACGATTAAAAAGATCTTTTATGATCACGTGACCCTGGAGACGTCGTCAGGCTCACGGGATATCTGGATGGAGTTCAGCGGTCTGACCCAGACCGGAAATGTGGCGGTCGTCACCAACCAGCTCTCGGCGATGTCCGGAGGAACCAACAAATTCGGATGCGCCAAAGTGCAGGAAAATCGCTGGCAGTTCAGCCGGAAACCACTCCTGGATTACTACCAGGAATTACTCGATGAGCCAGACCGGATGGTGGCTGTTTTCGACACCATGAAACCGGTCAGGGATGAGCAGAATAAGATCACCGGATATGTGGTCGGACTGGAGGGCGAGAAAGACTTTTTTGACGCCGTCGGACTCCAGCAAGGCGACATTGTCCGCTCCGTAAATTCGGTCGCCATGACGCACCGACGGCGGGCTGAATCGTTCATCGATCAGTTCCTCAAGGACAAGCTGAATGCCGTCGTTCTGGAAGTTGAGCGGGGCGGCCAAGTCACCAAGCAAGTCTATCAGATGCGCCCCTGATGATAACTCCCTGTAACCGGCAGGGAAGTCCAGCCATTCGCCAAAGCCTCTAAAAAGCCCAATTCAAGTATTTCCTAGGAATCTCAGGGTTTCCTACACCTCTGTAGTAGACATAAGATATATTATGCGACGTTGTGTATAACCTGTCATAGGCTGTTAAAAGGCAGAAAATGAAGGGCTTGGAATCAGGGCTTACTAACCCGAGTTCGCCAGTTGGGCGGGTATTGAAGTTGTAAGTCATTGGAAATCAA